>JACQUF010000425.1 GCA_016210435.1 Chloroflexota bacterium | reverse complement strand
CTGCGGATTATACGGCATTGACGGATGCCCAATAGCTTTGTATTAACAAAAGCTGAGCGACCAAAAAATCGATCCGCGTCACGACGCGATCGTTAGTTCACTGACCCAAACTTCGTGCGCAGCGAAAACCCAGATTTCCCGTCGAGCTGTCCGGGGTATTGCGGCTGCGCGCGGCCACCCGGTAGCGATTGCAGTACGACCGGTGACAAAGATATGACCCGCCGCGAATCACCCGCTCGGTCCCCCGCTTCGGTCCTTTCGGATTAGTCCTCGGCGCCATCTTTGGATACTCGACGCTGAACCGATCTGCGCACCATTCCCAGACGTTCCCTGACACGTTGAAAAGGCCGAATCCGTTCGGTTCAAACGCCGTCACAGGGGCCGTCCCGGCGTAGCCGTCCTCTTTGGTGTTCCGATTCGGGAACGAGCCCTGCCAGACGTTGCACATGTGCTTGCCGTCGGGGGTGAGCTCATCGCCCCAGGGAAACTTTTTCTGTTCAAGACCGCCGCGGGCGGCATATTCCCATTCGGCCTCGGTAGCCAATCGTTTCCGAGCCCATCGGGCGTACATAGAGGCGTCATTCCATGAAACGTGAACGACCGGGTGGTCGATGCGGTCTTTGACGTCGCTTCCTGGACCTTCCGGCTGCTTCCAACAGGCTCCCCAGATTTGTAGCCACCACGGGGTTGTCGCAGCAGCGGCGGTCACCTGCGGTCTCAGGTCCGCGGGAGCAAATAAGTGGAAAACGAACGACCAGCCGTAGCGCTCAGCATCTGTGACGTAGCCTGTGTCACGCACGAACACCGCGAATTCTTCATTCGTTACCGCGGTCGGATCGATGCGAAAAGGATCGAGTCTCGACTCCCGTACCGGTCCTTCCCCATCACCGGCGAAGCCTTCGCGGTCGTCGGTCCCCATAAGGAAGACTCCGCCGTCGAGGGCGACCATGCGCGAACCAGGCGAAGAGGAAGACGGCTCGAGCCGGTCATCAGCTGGCTTTGCCACGCCAGTGTCAAGGCCTCTGGATGGTGCGCAGCAATTCGCCATTGCGGCGACCTTCACAAGTCCGGAAGTGGAGCGTGGTCGCCGGTGGCCCGCTGCCACAATCGCAGCCTGGCGGCCAACTGCCGCACTAGATCCCGATGTTGGCGATCGTTGAATAGATTGCGCATCTCGTGCGGATCGGCATTAAGTTCAAAGAGTTCACACTGGTCGGTGGCACAGAGATTGAGCTTCCACCGGCGATGGACGATCGATCGCCACGGCATCGCATTCATCAAGTTGATCGTTTCGTTACCAAGGTGCCGGTCCGGTACGCTCCCCACCCCGTTCCACTGCATGAATACCGGGTTGTCGTCCGCCGATGACTCACCTTGCAGTATTGGAACGAGGCTCTTCCCCTGGAGGTGCGCAGGCGATCGCTCGCCTGCCAGATCCAGTAGAGTCGGGACAAGATCGATATGCCCAACGCTGCCTCCGATGTGCTTTTCCGTACTGTTCAGCCACGGAATCCGGACCAGAAGGGGCACTCGAGACGCTTCCTCGTAGAACGCACGCTTCTCGAGCATTCCGTGGTCGCCAGCCATTTCGCCATGTTCGCTCGTGAATACCACCATCGTGTTATCGGCAACGTCGGCGTCCTCCAGCGCCGCTACGATCCGAGCGACCATCCGGTCCACCAGCGTGATGTTCGCCAGGTACTGCGCTCTGAGCCGGCGCCAGTCCAGCTCACTACGAAGGTTGTGGCCGGTCGCGGCGTCATGGATGTACTCGTTGGGACCAGGCTCGACCCCTTCCTTCATGAACTGCAGGTAATACGCCGAACGGGAACGGTTGTAGAGGGATGCGCCTTCAGGGTGCTTCAGGAACGCAGGGCCAACTGGCAGCTTGGCGGCGTCGTAGAGCCCGTTCAGCGGTCCCGCGTAGGGCGGATGCGGCTCGAAAGTGCTTACGTACATAAGGAACGGCCGGTCACGGTTCTGGCTGATGAAATCGGCCGCCGTCTCACCGAGGAACAGTGCCATCTGATGTTCCTCAGGCAATTCAGCCCGTCTGTGGGCTGAGAATATGCGAGCTCCTGCTACCTCGTGGTCAGGCTCGAATCCGTGCTGGATGAGGTATTGGTGATAGTCCGAGAACCGGTGGAGGTATTCCCGCCGGCTGTATTCCGCTCTGTGGCCGTCTTCCGCGCTCACCCAGACGGCGAAGCCGTGTTGCGGGATTACGTCATCACCGAGGTGCCACTTGCCAAAGTAGCCGCAGAGATATCCGGCCGAAACGAGTTCCGCTATGGTCGGAACGTTTGTCGGCAGCGCCATCTTGTTGACGATGGGTCCCGCGGTGTGCGGGTAGAGACCAGTCAACAGCGACGCGCGGGCCGGGGTGCAGACCGGCTGAGTCACATACGCGTTGTCGAATACGAAGCTATTGGCCGCAAGCGCATTCAGGTTTGGAACCTGAGTCCAGTCATTGCCGTAGCAGCGAAGCGTATCCGCTCTCTGCTGGTCGCTGAGGATGACAACGACGTTCGGTTTGCGATTCGCCATGCCCTGCTCCCCCCTGGAAGGCTGCTGATGATCTCGTGCGTACCCTATGGCGCGCGGCTTGTCAGGGTGATGCGACTCCGGATTCATCACCGCCGTAGCCGGGCACCCTGATGCACGCCGCCCTGTGCTCGCTTTCGACCTCCCGCGGCTCGGGGACGATCGCGCCGCACGCTTCGATCGCCTGCGGACATCGAGTCCGAAACACGCAACCGCTGGGCGGATGCAGAGGACTCGGAATCTCACCGTAGATCGGCAGCCGCTGGCGCCCAGCCTCAACGTCGGGGTCGGGTACCGGAACCGCGGAAAGCAGCGCCTTGGTATAGGGATGAAGCGGGTTCTTGTAGAGCTCGTCCCGGTCGGCGATCTCCATCACCTTCCCGAGGTACATCACGACTATGCGGTCGCTGATGTGCCGCACGACCGAGAGGTCGTGAGCTATGAAGAGATATGTCAGCTTGAATTCAGACTGAAGCCTGACCAGCAGATTAATGATCTGGGCCTGAATCGAAACGTCCAGGGCCGAGATGGGCTCGTCGCACACGATAAAGTCGGGTCTCACCGAGAGGGCCCGTGCCACCCCGATGCGTTGTCGCTGGCCGCCGCTGAACTCATGGGGAAAGCGATCCGCCATGTTCGCGTTCAGCCCCACAACTTCCATGAGTTCAGCGACTCGGCTTCGATACTCCCGGCGAGCGGGCGTGGTGCCGTGAATCAGTAGGGGTTCCCCGATTGTGTTGCCAGCGGTCTGGCGGGGGTCCAGCGAGCTATACGGGTCCTGAAATATGATCTGAGCCTTTCGGCGGAGCCTCCGCAGTTCCCCGCCCCTGAGAGACGTGACGTCTTCACCTTCGAAGTAGATCTGACCCCCTGTAGGATCGATCAATCGCAGGATCGCCCGCCCCAGCGTCGTCTTCCCGCAACCACTCTCGCCGACCAGCCCAACCGTTTCGCCCCGCTTGATCGAGAAGCTCACATCGTCCACTGCCTTGACCACGCCTACTTTCCGCTGGAGCAACCCAGACGTGACGGGGAAGTGGACTTGGAGGTTCCTGACGTCTACGAGAACATCTCGTGTGGGGTTCATCTGAACAGGGCCGTGCGTCGCAACGCTTGTCAACGCACCGCCACCTCACGGACCAGGTCTTTGGCGACCCAGCATGCGGATGCATGCGTGCCATCAATGCCCACGTGCGGTGGATATTCACGAGAACACCGCTCGACGGCGAACCGGCACCGAGGCTGGAAATAGCAGCCACCCGGTAGCGTCGAAAGATTCGGAGGTTGCCCTTCGATAGTCTCGAGAAGATCCTTCCGTGCTCGATCAAGCCGGGGTACGGAGCGCAGCAAGCCAAGTGAATAGGGATGCCTGGGGTTGTTGAAGATCTCTCTTGAGGTCCCGCGTTCTATGATCCGCCCGGCGTACATGATGTTGATTCTGTCGGCATACCGCGCGACCACGCCGAGGTTGTGCGTGATGATCACCAGGGCGACGCTCCGGTCACGGCAGATCTGCTTCATGAGGTCGAGAATCTGGGCCTGAATCGTGACGTCCAGCGCGGTGGTCGGCTCATCCGCGATGATCAGCTTCGGACTGCAGCTGATCGCCATGGCTATCATCACGCGCTGGCGCATGCCACCACTGAAGTGGTGCGGATACTGTTTCAGCCGACGGGGAGCGTCCGGAATGCCGACGGTATTCATCAACTCGATGGCGCGCTCTCGCGCCGCGTTTTCCGTCAATCCGAGGTGCAGTCTCATCCCCTCAGTGAGCTGTCTCTCAATCGACAAGACGGGGTTCAGCGACGTCATCGGCTCCTGAAAGATCATCGCGATGTCTTTACCGCGGACTTTTCGCATTTCTGTCTCGTCGATCTGAAAGAGATCCCTACCTCCGAATCTCACCTGGCCGCCTACGATCCGGCCGGGCGGATTCGGGATGAGCCGAAGGATCGACAGGGCGCTCACTGACTTGCCGCAGCCGCTCTCGCCGACCAGCGCGACCGTCTCGCCCTCCCCGACTTCGTAAGAGACGCCATCGACTGCCTTCACGATGCCCTCTCGGGTGTAGAAGTGCGTTCTTACGTCGGAGACTTCGAGTACGGCTGCCAATTCACTCTTCCTCGGCCACGAGACTCATGCCCCTCCGACTTACCTAAACGCGCCCACGCAGTCTGGGGTCAAGAGCATCCCTCAAGGCGTCGCCCAGCAAGTTGATCGCCAGCACGCAGATGCCTATCGCGATGCCTGGGACCAGTACGATGTGCGTGCCGGTCCTGAAGAAGTTTTGCGCGTTGCTGAGCATGTTCCCCCACGATGGTCGCGGCGGCGCGATCCCCAGTCCCAGAAAGCTGAGCGAGGCTTCCGTGGTGATTGCAGCGCCGATGTTCACAGCGAACAAAACTATCACCGGCGCGAACGAGTTCGGCACAAGATGCCGGAGCACAATTCGTGCGTGGGACGCGCCTGCAGCTCGAAGCGCCTCCACGTACTGCATTTCGCGTAGCGACAGCGCGTGCGAACGGATTACGCGTGACGTGCCGCCGACCATGCTCACAGCAATCGCCAGGATCACGACCTCCATGCTGAAGCCAAGGCCCACTGTGATGACCATGGCCAGGACGAGGCCGGGAACGATGAGGATCGTGTCCACTAATCGCTGGACAAGTAGATCGAATAGTCCGCCGAAGTAGGCGCTGGTCACCCCCAGGAGCATGCCCAGGCTTACGCCGAGCAGGGGTGCAGCGAGCCCGACGTAGAGCGAGGTTCTTCCGCCATGTAGTGCGCGTGTGAAAACGTCGCGCCCGATCTCGTCGGATCCGAGCAGCATCGTTTGCCCGCTCCGAGCGTCTGTCAGGGGCGTTCGCAGCCTCGCCCCTACCGGCTTTTCGAGGGCGAAGGGCGATATCACGTCTGCCAGAACGACGAGCATGAACATGATGGCAAGGGCCGCTCCCCCAGCTGCCCCTCCGGGGTGCGCTCTCGCGAACCTCCAGATGGGTCTTGTGGCTCCCTGCAGAAACGCCCCAATTCCGCCAAAGCGCGGGACGGGTACGGCAACTTGGCCTGCGGTCATAGAGTCGTCACCCTGTCACCGATACCGGATCCGCGGGTCGAGCCACGCATACACAAGGTCCGTGATCAATAACCAGAGCATCATGAAAACCGAGATGACAATGACGATCCCCTGAACTAGCTCGTAGTCGCGTTTTGTAATCGCTTCACGTATGAGCCTGCCTAGCCCGGGCAGGTTGAAAATCGTTTCCACCACCACTGCGCCTTCTTCTCCAGCGTTCTGG
>JACQUF010000418.1 GCA_016210435.1 Chloroflexota bacterium | reverse complement strand
GCCGCGGCGATCAGGGCCAGGGCGAAGGAGGTACCGTCCGCAGGCCCGGAGCAAGCGCGCCTTACCAGGGCAATGACGACGACTGAGTTCACAACAGCAAGCGGCAGAACCGCCAGGAAACGTTCGCCAAGATCGGATATCTGCGCGCCGGGGTTCACCTCGAGGTGTATGCCAGCCCAGACCAGGAACGGGACAACGAGGGCGGCCGCCAGCATCCACAGGATTGACGGGTCGACGCCGGATCTCGAGGCCGACGCGTCTGGCCGCCCCAGCACCGCTGACCAGCCCCAGGCGACGTATCTGCGGACCGGACCGGATACCGCCGCGATCACGAACGGCGTCAGCAGCGCGATCCAGAGTCCCCAGACCGTCAGGAAATGGATCGGCCGCGTCGGAAATTTTGCCGGTCCGATCGGAGCAGTTGGCGACACCTGGCTGGAAAAGGTCCCGAAGTAGAACGGCGCGTACAGCAGGAGCGCCAGGCCCAGGACCAGCGCGAACGCGGGCAGCGCTCGTATGGCGGCCAGCGGGAGAGCCGAACCGAATTGCCTGTACGCCTTGAGCATCACGACCACGGCAAACAGCCCACCGAACGTGACGAAGTCCCAGGCATTGATGAATCCAAGCGCTCCGAGGGACAGCGCTATGAGCACCCCGTGAACTGGATGACTGCGAAGCCAGCCGATGCCCCAGCGTTTCGGCGAAAGAAATACCGCCAGGCAGATCCCGACGAACCCGAGAACGAACGGTATTGCCATTACATGGGGGTGCAGATCGCCTAACAGGAAGCTGAAATACGGGAATTCCTGGATCGTGAAATCCTGGCCGCCGCCCTGCGCATCGTGGGTGTTGATGACCCTCGACGCGGCCCACCACCACCAGTGCCTGGCCGGACGCCAGGCTTCTCCCGGTTGATCGGAATCGATACCGTCGATCGACAGCCAGTTGTAAAACCTGGGCCCGCCGACGTGGTAGAGGGACCCCAGCTCCCAGAATCCGATCAGATTGGCTACGAAGAGAAGCAGCCCGACTGAGGCCAGGCCCGAGGCGATGGATGCACGGCGACTGCCTCCGCCAGCGCCGACGAGACCCGCAACAAGGCTGAACACCGCGCCCCCCGACATCGCAGCCAGGAGGGCCAGGGAGAGATTGAACGCAACTGGGGTCGGCACGCCAGTGAGCATGCTCATGCCGCCGAACATCCAGTAGCCGAAGTAGTAGTACGCGACCGGGTGTCCGGCAAGCCACGGGTCCTCGGGTGGCGCAGCCGGAGCGACTGCCGACGCGTTCAAGAATAGGAAGTCCATCGGTTTTTCTGTGCCCGATATGTTGGGGTCGAATGCCCGATAGGCCGCCCACGCGCCGAATACCGCGAGAAAAACCAGCTCTCCCGCGAGCACCACCCGCCATTCACGCCGCAGCCATCCTCGAATCTCCATGCGCCGCAAGAACGCGTACGTGCTTCCGGCGAGAAACAGCACGACGATCACGGTCAGGTATGAGATGCGTGAATTCGGGAGCAATCCTGCGTAGCTGAGGATCCAGACCGCGTAGGAAACGACGATCAGCCCCAGCGGCTTTGCGAAGCCCCAACCCCGGTCGCGCAAAGGTCCGAAGAGGAAATTCGCCACCGGGAATGCAGCCAAGCCGATCGCTTCGGCCGCGACCAACCAGAGGAGCGCGTCTGCCACCTGAGCTACGCCCTATCCGCGGTCGATGCAGGATGCAAAAAAGCCCGGTACACGCCCGGCCCGCGCGGCCGGCTAGGCTGCCGGTTCGGGAACCAGGGCCTCAGCGAATGCTTCGGGATCGAATTCAGCAAGGTCCTCCAGCTTTTCGCCCGTGCCGATGAACCAGACCGGAAGTTTCAGCTCGCCGGCGATCGCCAGCACGATGCCGCCCTTGGCGGTTCCATCGAGCTTAGTAAGAAATACGCCATCGCAGCCAATCGCGTCGCTAAACGCCTTCGCCTGAACCAGGCCGTTCTGGCCTGTCGTCCCGTCCATCACGAGCAGCACCCTCTGCGCGTAGCCTTCCCCCTGGCGTTGGACCGAACCGTGAACCTTCTTGAGCTCCTGCATCAGGTTGTGCTTCGTATGGAGGCGGCCAGCCGTGTCGATCAGGACGAGCTCGACGCCCCTGCGTTGTGCTGCTGCCATGGCATCGAACGCGACTGCCCCGGGGTCGCCACCCGCCTGATGGGCTATGACGTCGACGCCCAGGCGACCGGCCCAGGTCGCGAGCTGCTCGATGGCCCCGGCACGAAAGGTGTCGGCCGCGGCCAGCAGAACGGTCCTCCCGTCCGACCTCGCCGCATGCGCGAGCTTCGCGATGCTGGTGGTCTTGCCGACTCCGTTGACACCGACGACGAGTATCGCCGTCTTCTCGCGTTCGGGGGGGCCGGACTTCCCGGCTGCCGCCGATTTCAGGATCGCCTCTATTTCGTCTCTGAGGACCGCGCGCACCGGGGCAGGATTATCCAACCGCTGCTCGCGGGCGCGCTGGCGGACCGATGCGAGCAGGCGTTCAGAGGTGGCCATTCCAACGTCTGCAATGATCAACACCTCCTCCAGCCCATTCCAGAACTCTTCATCCAGCGTCTGACGCGCGAATAGCCCGCCCAGCAGGCGCGAAAAAGTGCCGCTGGTCTTGCCGGCGGCCTCCCTGGTCTTTTCCCGGCGGCCGAAAAGTCGGAACAAAACGCAGTCCTAGATGATCCGCGTGGTATCGGCCAGGGCCTCGAGTGCGCGGCTCGCAGCCTCACGCTCGGCATCCACTTTGCGGGCGCCCTCGCCGGTACCCGCGACCTGCCCGCGAACCACGACCTCGATGGTGAACCGGCGCATGTGGTCGGGGCCTTCGCTGCACACCACGCGGTAGGACGGCGCGCCCCAGCCGGCAGCCTGGGCCACTTCCTGGAGAAGCGACTTCGGGTCCTTGGGGGAGGCCACGGCCAGGGCGTGCGTCAGCTCCCGGTTCAACGACCGGAGCACGAACTTCCGCGCGGCTTCATATCCCTGGTCGAGAAAGATCGCGCCGACGACCGCCTCGAAGGCGTCAGCCAGGTTCGACACGCGCTCCGTTCCGCCGTGCGAGCGTTCTCCCTTTCCAAGGAGCAGATACTCGCCCAACCCCAGGCGAGCCGCAGCACGCGCCAGTGTCTCGCTGCGGACCACCAGCGCTCTCACCGCGGTCAATTGCCCTTCGGTAGCCGTTGCCGCCCGATCGAGCAGGGCATGCCCGACGGCAAGATCGACGACCGCGTCGCCCAGGAACTCGATGCGCTCGTTCGATTGCGCATCGGTTTCCGGGTTTTCGTTCAGGTACGACGCGTGAACAAGGGCGATGCCCAGAAGCGATCGGTCGCCGAAACGTACGTCGATCCGGCCCTCTAACTCGGCGAGCCTCGACTCCGGGATAAGGGTCGTGACCAACCATCCCTCTCCAGATTTGGGTCCAGTCTAGCAGGGCGGTTGCTACAATCCGCCGGGGTCTCGTAGGACGAAGCTATGCCCAGTCTCGCCGCGCTCATGGAGCGTTCGCTCCCCAGGCCCGCCCTTGCGTTTCTCAAGGAGGCGGGCTGGCTCGCCCATTCCTTGCCCGGTGGCCGGGTCCGCGGCGCGTACCTGGTCGGCGGACCAGTGCGCGATCTGCTGCTCCAGCAGCGGGTCGCCGATCTCGACATCATGGTCGCGGGCGATGTCCTGGAACTCGCGCGGTCGCTCGCCGAGCGGCTGCACGGCGAGGTGCTTCACCCTTCCGAGTTCGGCACTGTGAAGGTGAGAACCGAGGACATCGCGGTCGATCTCGCCATGGCCCGGCGGGAGACCTATCCGTCACCAGGCGCATTGCCGCAGGTCGAATCCGGGGAGCCTCAGGATGACCTCGCTCGACGTGATTTCACGATCAACGCCATGGCAATCGACCTTGCGGAGAAGCGGTTCGGGACGCTGGCCGATCCTTACGGGGGGATGCGCGATATCACGATGAAGCGGCTGCGCGTGCTTCACGAACGCAGCTTCGCGGACGACCCTACCCGCATATTGCGCGGCCTGCGCTACGAAGCCAGGTTCGGCTTCCAGTTCGAGACCCGCACTGCGGATTATCTTGCGCGCGACATGCATTACCTGGACCGTGTAAGCGGCGCGCGGGTCCGCGCTGAGCTCGAGAAGATCTTTGCAGAGAAAAAATGCGCGGAGATCCTCTCCTCTGCCGAAGACCGCGGGGTCCTGGCAGCGATCGATCCAGGGCTGCGGGTCTCGCGGCGAATCACTGACGCGATAGCTCAGGCAAGTTCACAGGATGACGGCCTGTTCCGGGTGGCAATGATTTCGGCGGGGCTGACTGAAGAGGAAGCCGCCGCGGTAACGCGCCGCCTGGAGCCGCCAAAGCAATGGGTGGAGTTGCTGAATCAGGGTCCACGCTATCGCCAGTATTCACGGCTCCTGGAAAACCCGGCCGTCCGGCCAAGCGAAGTGGCGGACATCCTCGCCCCTTTCGCAGCCGAGACCCTGAAGGCACAGCTGGCCCTTGCTCCGGCCACGTTTCAGCGACAGTGGCTCAAGCAGTATCTGGAGGTGCTCAGGGACGTCACGCCTGAGTGCGACGGCAATGACCTCCTGGCGGCCGGGGTCCCTCAGGGGCCGCTCATCGGCGAATTACTGGATGAACTGAAGCGGGCGCGTCTCGATGGTGCAGTTGCGAGCAAAGCGGACGAACTCGCGCTGGTCCGGCGACGGTTGCCGATCATGCTTGCACGAAGGACCGAGTAGCTGATTTCTCGGTAAACTCATTCGCCCTCCGGCTCGGCGCCATTCGAGACGTGATGCGCTGCCTGTGGAACAGATACTGCTGGACGTAGGCGCCGTCAGCGCCGAACTTGGCCCGCGCCCATGCCGCGGTCTTCCCGTTCGACAGGTTCGCGGGCGCCCCGTACCACTCCTCGAGCGCGCGCTTCACCCAGCGGTCGATCGGGAATGCCTGGGGCTTGTCGAAAGCAAACGCCAGCACGCAGTCGGCGACCTTCTCGCCTACCCCATCGAGATTGGTGAGCGCGCCCAGCGCTGCTTCGTACGGCATTTCGTAGACCGCTTCCAGGTCGAGGTTGCCGTTCACGATCGATTCAGCCGCATGCGCTACGCATCGAGCGCGAAATCCGAGTCCGAGACCGCGTAGAGCCGTCTCGCCTGCCGCCGCCAGGCGATCTGGCGGGGGAAATGCGAAGTCCCGTGGCCCGGGCCCTATGCGATCACCGTAGGCGGCCGCGATGGAACCGACATTCAATTTGATCCGCGGGATACTGGAGATCGAGGAACAGATGAAGGCCACGAGGCATTCCCAGCGGTCCTGTCTGAGGACCCTGAGCCCTGGCCAGCCGCGTAGGGCGGAGCCAATGCAGGGGTCACCGCCATACCGGGTTCGCAAACTTTCCAGGTCGTAGTCGAGCGCGAGGTAACGGTGCAGTCCGGCCAACTCGGCATCGCGGAGCGGGCTGCCATCCGCGGTCTCAATTCGTATGCCGGCTTCCGCTGCCGAAAGCCTGTATGCCTGCCTGCCGACTACACCCCGAAAGCCCTCGCCTTCGCGCCACCAGCGGAAGGCCTGGCCACCATCGAGCGTGGCCTCGAGGTCGATCGATTCGCACGGCAGGAACGCGGCGCTCAGGAAGCCCGTCCGTACCGGATCCAATTGCTCACCGTCTGGCCGAGATGTCGCCACGGGACGCGCGTTACCGTGCATGGCGGCAACGCCTTGATGAATTGCACTCCATAGGCTTTCGTCACCAGACGCCTGTCCAGAACGACGCATGCGCCCCGGTCCGAGCGATTCCTGATCAGGCGTCCGAAACCCTGCCGCAACCGCTGCACCGCTTCCGGGACCATGTACTCGCCGAAGCTGTCTTCATAGAGTTCGGCGCGGGCCGCGTAGATCGGATCCGTCGGTACGGGGAACGGCAGGCGTGCCACGACCAGCGTCTTAATCGGTACCCCGTCCAAATCTACGCCTTCCCAGAGACTGGCCGCGCCCATCGCTACGGTCGCCTGGTTCTCGGCCAGCGCGCGCATGATGCGAGCAGGCGACCCATCGGGACCCTGGCCCACGACCTTGATTCCTTCGCTTCGGAGGGGCTCGCGCAAAACGTCTCGTGCGACCAGGAGGGACGAGTTGGAGGTGAAGAGGACGAGCGTCCTGTCGCGAGTCGCGAGTGCGATCTCCCTGATTACCTCGGCAACAGCCCGGTTGAATCCGGGTGCCGATGGCTCTGGCAGGTCGTCTGGAGCTGCGATCAACGCCGCCTTTGTGTAATCGAACGGCGATCCCAGCGCCATCTCACGCCCGGTTTCTACGCCCAGCGCCCGCCGGAGCCGCTGGAAGCCGCCGTTGGAAACAAGTGTGCCACTGGTGAGAATGACGCACCTCTCCTTGGTGAACAGGTGCTCCTTCAGAAGCGGCGCGACGTCCAGCGGCGCTGCATTTACATTGGTTGTCCCGTCGCCGGTCC
The DNA here is from genome assembly GCA_016210435.1 of Chloroflexota bacterium. Classification (GTDB taxonomy): domain Bacteria; phylum Chloroflexota; class Dehalococcoidia; order Lucifugimonadales; family Lucifugimonadaceae; genus VGZT01. The sequence continues at coordinate 3,704 of JACQUF010000418.1, read as the reverse complement.
GATAGCTCAGCCAGTAGATCATGTCGGGACGAGGCTCTGCGATGGACTGGCGCAGGCTGGCGCGCGTCGCTTCCGCCGATTCAATCGCGCCCGCAAGGTTCAGCTGTACGGCCTGGACGGCCTCATCCGATTCAGAGGTACACCTGGCGATGCCCTGCGAGACCGCCCGCAGGCCGTCCCCTACCCGTCCCACGACCAGATCGAAGTTCTCCCAGGCGATCTCGATGCTGGTCCAGCGCGCCTGGGCGCGTACCTGCGGTGTGACCCGGTAATCGGTGGATTGTCCCGCAGCTTCGAGCATTTCCGCGGCGAAACGACCCAGGATTTCGAAGAAATCCGCGGCGGCCCGCCGTGCTCGCGGAACGTCGGTCATGACTGCAGCCGCGACTGGCCCCAGCGCCTCGATTCCCGCCTGTGACCTGGCGCCCAGCTGGGCCGTGCGTAGCGCGTCAGCCACGAAACCCCGCTCGCCTTCCAGCGCGCCAAGATCAGATTCGATCTGCGTCTGGAAAATGGAAAAGCCAAGATGCCGTGTCGCGACGGCCTCCAGGTGATGGGCCTCGTCGATGACGAGCGCGGCGTGCGGCGGGATCAATCCGCCGCCCATGGCGAGATCTGAAAGCAACAGCGAGTGGTTCACGATTATGAGGTCCGCGGCCTGGGCCTCGGCCCGCGCTCTTCGAAGGAAACATGGGCCTTCGGGAGCAGGGCAGGACGCAGCGCCCTGAGCCGACAGCCTTGTGAACCCGGTCCCGTCTCTCCGGTCCAGTCCGAGCTCCGCACGATCTCCCGAGGTCGTTTCCCGGAGCCACACCAGGCACTTCCCGAGAAGCCGGACCGTGTCGAGGTCGGGTGGCGGATTGCCCTGGGCGAAGGCCCAACGGCGAAAGCACAGGTCGTTGGAACGTCCCTTGAGCTGGGCGACCCTGAGGATGTCCGGCTGGACGCCGAGCGCCCCCAGGACCGAACGGGCAGCGGGGATATCTTTGTCGAAGAGCTGTTGCTGGAGGTTGATCGTATTCGTGGAGATCACAACCGCGCCCTTGCCTGCCAGCGCATGCAGCGCGGCCGGGATCAGGTACGCAAGCGACTTGCCGACGCCGGTGCCCGCTTCGACGATGAGATGCTCCCCATCGTCGATCGCGCGCTTGACGGCGTCGGCCATCTCCACCTGTTGCGGCCTCTCCTCGTAGCCAGGCATAAGGCGCGAGAGGTGGCCGCCAGGCCCAAAGATCTCCGCAACTGAACCGATCGATGGCGCGACCCAGGAAATGGCACGGGCGCCCTTCTGGGCTCGTGTCCTGGCCGCCAGGTCACGCTCATCGATGCCGAGCGGGCCGACGAGGCTGCGCCGTTCGATCGAACTCCGCATGTCGAGGATCCGGCGCGCCAGCCCGGAGACACTCCACCCCTGGCTGCCTCCCAGCCTGACGAGTGCGGCCAGCACACCGCTGTCCAGTACCTTCAGCCGTTCGATCAGCTGGACGAAGATCGCCTGGGTCGCGAGCGCATCTGACAGCGCGCGGTGCGGGCTCTCATGTGCCACATGATGGCGCTCAGCCAGTGCGCCAAGCCCGTATTCCGGACCTTCGGGCATCACGACCGCCGCCAGGTCGAAGGTGTCATACGTGGGACCGGATAGCCGGATGCCGTGCGACCGCAGGAATGCAAGATCGAATGACACGCGATGTCCGACCACAGGACAGTCGCCGATAAAGCTCGCGAACTCCGCCACGACGGACTGGAACTGCGGGGCACCGTCCAATTGAGCCTGCGTGATACCGGTCAGGGCTACGATCGGGCTCTCGAGCTTCAGATTCGGATTGACGAGCGATGAAAAGGTCGCAAGCCGTTCACGGCCGCGAAAGCGAACTGCGCCTAGCTCGATGATGCGGTCTGATTCGGCGTTCAGCCCGGAGGTCTCGAGGTCGAGCGCGACCATCACCTCGTCTTCGAGGCGGCGGCGCGGCAGAAGCGTGTCGAGGGCAGATTGCGTCATGCCGGACGCGCCCTGAGCCAGCTTGCCGCTTCGTCAGGCTCAGCGCGGCGCCTGAGCCCTGTCGAAGGGAAGGGCCTGGCCGGCTCTAAACCGCAAGGACGCCCTTCGTCAGGGTCTTCGACGGGCTCAGACCACGACTCCGGGAACGACAACATGGCCTTCAGTAGCCGGCCGCCTTCAGGACGCGCTCGATATTTCCCGCGGCGGGCTTGACAGTTCCAGCGTCGATCCTGTGCATCATGTTCACGGTCGCCTCGGAAACCGGCGCGGGCACGCCGGCTTCGCGAGCCTTCCGCGCAACGAACCCGTTCATATGGTCGATCTCCGAACGCCGGCCCTTGATCACGTCTTGCGCCATCGACGCCCGCCAGTTCCGGCCCAAGGATTCCTTCGGCGTCAGCATCGCATTCAGTTCTTCGAAAACATCGCCGCGGTCTGCCTGGGCCCACGTCTCGGCCGCCGCAGCGCCGAACTTCGGCACCTTGTAACCGAGTCTCAATCCTGTCTTCGCCGATTCGGACGCCAGCAGGATGGTGATCTGTCTCCCGCGGGGCATCGACGCAATTTCCAGCGTTCCCAAACCGCTCATCGCCTGGACCGCGTTCCCCATCGAATTCTGACTGAGCTTGGCCCAGCGCTCTCCCCACAGATTGTCGGTCGCCTGCGCGGCATCGATTACCGACAGAACCTTCGCCAGCTCTTGCACCCTCAGCGTGATCCGGCCGTCGTGTTCGCCCGCCCGGAAGACGTAATAGCCGGTCGAGGCGCCCTTCTCCACACCGCGTTCGACTTTTCCGGGTTCCCAGACGGCAACCGAGATCCTCGACATGATCAGGCCGACCGCTCGGCCGGTTCCGACAATGGAGGCGATTACCGGGTCATTCCAGCAGTTCTGCGCCGATACGACGTATCCGTCCGGCCTGATGAATCTCATTGCGAAGCGAGTCGCCCATGCCGTGTCGTAGGACTTCATCGCGATGAACGCGATTTCGAATTCGGGCGCCAGACGCTGCGCTTCGTAAACATGCAGCGCCTTCGGCCGGGCCACAAAGGGCGCGTGCGGACCGCTCACGGATATCCCCTGCCTGTCTATTGCTTCCACCTGCTCGGGCCACGGGTCCACGATCGTGACGTCATGCCCGGCCCGTGAAAGGAATCCCCCCAGATAACTTCCGATTGCGCCGGCGCCAATGAAGAAGAGTTTCACTGCTTGCGGACCTCTGCACGATCGCCCGGTTTCACGAAGCCGACGTACAGTACCCGGCCCACGATCCCGCGCTGGTTCTTCAAAAACTCCACGATCTCTGGATGGTGAACGGCGAGCGTCGAGCAGGGAGCGTTCTGCTTCGTGACGACCACCGTCACGGTCGGCCCAAGGCGAATCAGGTCTCCCGGCTGCAGGTCAGAAAGGTCGCCTACCCCCTCGACAAGGAAGTTCTCGCCAAGATCGCCCGGTTTGAGTTCGATCTGCAATGCCCGGCTGACGTTCTCGATCACTTCCCGGGCGACCATGCTGATCGAGCGGGTGTTCGGCTCGGGCGGACCGGACTTCTTGTGTTTGTTGCTGGGCCCGGAGTGGTAGTCGCCACGGATCCCGTCCAGATACACCTCAACTTCGCTCTGGGGGTGTTTCGGGACCCCTGGATTCGCGCTAAGGCTTGTGGCTGCCACCTTGCCGACACGAACATTTGATGCTGTCTGGGTC
>JACQUF010000416.1 GCA_016210435.1 Chloroflexota bacterium | reverse complement strand
TAGCTGGCGGGACAATGTATCACAGTCGGCAAGTACACTGTGTGTGAATCGCCACCAAGCGGTCGAAGGGACAATCTGCGGGCGAGAGAACCCTGAGTCGCCGGGCGACGTAGCGTTCGCAAGAGGGCTGGAGGCACGGCTCGTTGATTCGGATGACCGCCATGTTTCTCGGCACCCTCGCGGGCGCGCTCGCACTGGCCTGCGGGGGCGGCGCGAACAAGAGCGGTACGCCGGCAACCGTTACGTCCGCGGTACCAACCGCCCACGCGCCACAGGTCACACCGACCTCAGCCGCGGTGGCGACCGTGGCCTCAACAGCCACCGTCGCCGCGGCGACCGCCTTCCCGGATTCCCAGGCGCGTCCTGCGAACCCTCCGCCTGATGCGGCCAGCGGCAGGCTCGTGTTCGCTGCGCTCAACGGCGCGCTATACACGGTGGCTGCGGACGGCTCGGACGTCAGGGTCCTCGTTGAGCCGGATGGGCCGGCCGACTCGCTGGGATTTCGTGGCGCCTTTGCCTGGCCGGTGTGGTCGCCCGATGGGGAAACGATCCTGTATTCCGCACTCATCCCGGACGGCCGCCGGGGCTTGAACGTATCCCTTCGAAGCGTCCCTGCCGCCGGGGGCGGGGAAACGGTCCTGTTCCGGGACGATCCAGCTACCTCGGGAATCGGGTCGGGCGTCGCCCACTACGCCTACTGGTCGCCAGACTCCCGTCGCGTCGCACTTATTGCGGGGACTGCGGCGGGGCTGACGGGCGAACTCGTGAACGTCGCCAGCGGCGAACGGCCGGCTACGCTCGCGGATGGCGCGCCGATCTATTACTCGTGGTCCTCCGACTCGCGTCACATCCTCGTTCACCACGAGGAGGTGCTCCGGCTGTACGAAATCGACGATGGAGGCCGCCCGGTGGGATCGCCCCGGCAGATCGGCGCCGGGTCCCTCGACTACTTCGCCCCGAATTTCTCGCCGGCGGGCGATCGTATCCTCTACGCCGACACGGCCGATACCGTAACAAAGGTGTTTTCCACTCAGTTCGACGGTTCGGTGCCGACGCCCATGCTCGAGTCCCAGGGCCGGACCGCGTTCGCCTGGGCGCCCGACGGACGCCGCGTCGCAGTCCTGAGCGAGGAATCAGACGGACTGTTCAACCGACTGACGTTACTCACGGCAGGCGGCCGCCAGATATTCCAGGTGGACAGGAGCTCGATGATCAGCTTCTGGTGGTCGCCAGACGCAACGAGGCTGGCGCTCTCCGCGGTCGCGCAGGATGCGGCCGGTGAGAACGTGATCGTCGTGACGGTGATCGATGTCCGCGACCGGTCGGAGGCGCAGGTCGCGACCCTTTTTCCTTCGGACGAGTTCCTGTTCATGCAGATCTATTTCGACCAGTTCGCCCACTCCATGCGGATCTGGTCGGCTGACAGCGGATACCTCGTCCTGTTCGGGGCAGTAGGTAACCCGCTTGCTCAATCCGCAGCGTACTCATCTCAAGAGGCCACGGAACGCGCCGGCGTGTGGGTGATAGACGTCACCGGTTCGAGGGACCCGGTATCGGTCGGCAGCGGCTACATCGGCTCGTGGTCGCCCAAATAGCCGCGCAAGCGGTCGCCGCTAAGAAAAATAGCCGCTTCGTCAGCTAGCGAGTGGACGCCGCGGCGGCTTTCTGTTTCGTGAACGTGTCCATAACCGTACCATCGGCCCGAATCGCCTGGATCGCCAGTACGTCCCCCATCACGCTTGCCTGCATAACGTGGAATGCGCTTTCGGAATTTGTGTTGCGGCGTCCCGGGTTGGTAGTCGGCGGCGTCATCAGGCTTCACATAGAGCGCGACGAAGTGGGCGTCCCCGTCGTCGAACGACTAGTACCACCAAAGTCGGCGCAGCGCCGGTGTTAGCCTTTCAGGCTTATGACCCAACCTCCGCCGCGCTGGGACCCCGACCTGAACCCGGACGACCCCTACAAATGGAAGGCGTTCTGGGCTGTCGGCATTTCCATGGTCACCATGGTCATGAGCTTCAGCATCGTTTTCCTCGCGCTCCCCAGCATCGCCGACGATTTCGGGGTTACGCTGCGCCAGGTTTCATGGGTCGTCATCGCACAGTCCCTGAC
>JACQUF010000415.1 GCA_016210435.1 Chloroflexota bacterium | reverse complement strand
TCCCAGAGGTTCTGCCACTTGTCGGCAAGCACCCGCGAGCCGGAATGCGAATTGAGAATCGGTTTTTTGGTGGTTCGAAGCACGTCTTTGATTGTCTGAGGCGCCGAGTGCGAGACGTCGATCACCATCCCCAGTTGATTCATCCGTTCGATCACCCTGTACCCGAAGTCCGTGAGGCCGGGTTGCTCTGGCTCGATCTCGTTCGACTGGCTTGCCCCGATCTGGTTTCGCATCGCCCAGTTGAGCTGGATGTGCCGCAGCCCGAGACGCCAGAACGCGTCCAGGTTCGAAAGGCGTTCCTCGATGAGCTTCCCGCCCTCGGTTCCCAGGATCAGCGCGAGCTGACCGTCACGCCGGGCGGCGACGAAGTCGCTGCGCGTCCGGACGATGCGGACCCGGTTGCCCGGGTCATCGGCGATGGCGAGTGCACGGGATATGGCTTCCAGTCCGCGCTGCAGGAAACCTTCGTAGGTGTAATACGTCGCTTCGTAGAGTTCGCGAGATGGCGCGTCGATCCAGCCATCGACGAGCAGGTGGACAATCTTGCCTGCGACGCCACCTGAGAGATCGCGGGCGTAGTCCTCGGGCCGGTCCATGTGGTCATGGGCAATGTAGACCGGGCAGGGGGGCCATTGGCGTCTCATCAGCGACGCCTCCCCTCACCCGCACCCTCATCCGGCCTGCGGCCACCTTCTCCCCTACGGGGCGAAGGGATCCCTTGACTGTCCTCACCGCTTTCGTCTTCGGCGAGGCTGGCCAGGCTCACGAGGCCGGAATGCCAGCTGTAGCCATGGGGGCGGCGGCGATGGTTGATGGCCGGGCTCGACCAGTAGTAGAGCACGATGCCCCGGAACGGCGCGGTATACGTCTGGAGGACTTCGCCAAAGTAGTCCCTAAGGTGCCCGAGCAGCTGGCCCTCTTTGACAATGTCGCCTTCCTTGACCGCCGAATACCAGACGCCTGACCGGTCCGCGGTGGCCTGATAACGGCGGCTACCGATCCACTTGTGGGGCAGCCGGGGCGGCCTTCCGGGAAGCATTCCGAAAGTCTGCATCGCGGCGACCGCGCCGTCGTATTGCATCGAAACATGTTCCGGGATTGGCAGGCCGTTCTTTCCGATCTCGGCCCAGACGTTCGCAATGCCACGCTCCGAAAGGAAGGCAGCAAGCCTCGGGATTCGATCGACACTCCTGCGAAGCTCGAGGTATTCGACCCGGAAGCCCTCGGCGATCGCTTTCGACGCCTCTTGGACTTCCCTCGGACCGACCATCGGCACCGGTACCCAGGGCATCAGCGCCTGCGCGAATTCCCCGGCATGCATGTCGATGACGTAGTTCGCGCTCTTGATGACCGACCAGAGCACGTCTACCTGGAATTCGGTGTAGCTTCCCTCAGGGTTGCCGGGAAGGTAGTAGTGCACCTCGCGCTGGTCGACCGGTGAGAGCTGCATGTTGCGCCACATGAACGCTTTGGTGGAGAACACCGGAATCACGATCAGCCGGCCACTCAGCTTTGCGGGATCGATCGTCTGGATCAGCTTTTGGCACGCAAGAACGCCAGCGTATTCGCCCGCGTGCATGCCCGCAATTAGTGCGAATGTCGGACCGGCCTTCGCGCCGGTAATTGTGGCGACAGGGATTTCGACGACGTTCCCTGAGCGGTGACGCTGCCGGACGATCTTCTTGTTGATGCCCGCTTTGACGCGGGCTGCCCGCGCACGCGATGTAGCCAAGCTGCTGCCTCCCTCTGACTGCGGCCGACAAGCTTAGCGTTTTCGGGAAGCGCCCGGGGTATCCACCGGGTACGACTGCACGCGCCCCGCCCCTTACCTCCGGCCTCACGCGGACCAGGGCCGACGCTAACGCCCGGTTTCGTCCCGGTAGTCGGGGGCGATAAGAGGGAGGATTGCGACGACGCGCTGGTCCTTCAGCCTGGAGCCGATCGCGTCGCTGAACGTGAGCCGCTGCGGGGTTCGGCGAGCTCCCCGGTTCGCCGTCGCTTTGTCCTCCGTCGCATCCAGGGTCAGGCGGCTCGTGATGACCGTGGGCAGCCGGAGGTTATGCCGGTGGACGATCAGCTGATAGAGCTTTTCTTCCGCCCACGGCGTGGCGCTCTCCGATCCGAGGTCATCCAGGATCAACAGTTCGGTTGATTTGACCTCTTCGAACAGGGCGTCGTAGCTGACCCGGCTCTCGGGCGCGAAAGCGAGTCGCAGGTGGTCGAGCAGGTCGGGGACGAAGCTGAACATCACCGGCGCGCCCTTCTCGTAGCGTTCACGCGCTATTGCGACTGCGAGGTGGGTCTTGCCTGTTCCCGTCGGGCCCGTGAGCAGGAGCCAGCCGTCGGGTTCGTTCGCGAATACCTGGCAGGCCCGGAGCGCCGCCCGAAGCGACGCCTGGGCCTCGGCAGGCAGTCGGGGACCCTTGACTGAGAACCTGTCAAAGGTCATCTGCTCGAGCATCGCGGGATGGATCCAGTTGTTCTCCAGGCCGCCGGTGGTCCTTGCGTGCGTTATCCGGCAGACGGTAGAGAGAACCGGGTCGAGCATGCGGGTCCGTAGGCGATCATCAAGCGATGTTTCGTCGCTCGAAGACGTGACGACGGTCGGCCGCCGTGCGTTGTAGCGCCGGGTGAGGATCTGGTCCAGTTTTTCCTGGGCCCACGGCGACGCGTTGTGCGATCCGACGTCATCCATGATCAGGACCGGCGCGTCTACGACCCGCTGAAACAGCGCTTCGTAGGCCACGGACGCCCCGGTCTCGTAAGATCCCCGCAGGTGGTCGAGTAAATCCGGCGCGGACGTGTAGAGGACCGGTATTTCCGCCTGCACGAGCGCGTTGGCAACCGCGGCAGCGAGGTGGGTCTTTCCGCACCCGCTTGGGCCGAGTATGACGAGCCAACCGTGTGGGTCAGCAGCGAAGGCTTCAGCGTCCCGTAAAGCGCGGCGGAACGATGCCGGCTCTGCAAACCCCGGCCGTCCATCCGGATAAAGATTGGCGAATGTCAGACGGTCGAGCGCCCCGAGCTGGCTGTACCGGCGGATCAGATCGGACTGGGCGCCGCCCCATGCCGCGGCCTGGCACGCACACGGCTTGACCCGGCCGAAATCAGGCGAGCCGATCTCGGCTTCAACGGCTAACCAGCGCAGGCCGCCGCAGACGCCGCATTCGGGCCCGGTCGCGGCCTGTTCAGGCTCGCTTGAGGTAGCGGCCGTACGCTCGCCGGTATGGTTCGAGCCGATCTTCTTGAAGATCTCTTCGAGATTGTTCACGGGGCCTACCTTCGCCCGCCCATCGTTCGAGAATCGCAGAGACATATTTCCAATTGCGGGCATTGTTCTGCACGGCGATCTGAACTGCTTCTTCGATCCATTCGGTTGGATAGGACAGCTGGGCATCCTTCAGCAGCTGACCAACGATCGGCGTCAGCGGGCCGATGTTCTGCTCATACAGCACGAATATGTTGGGACGTTCGACTCTTTGTGGCGGAGGTTCAGACGCAGCAGCAGGTTGGCGCCCGGTCATGCCAGCCGCGTTTGCCATTCGAGCCGCAGCCCGCCGTTCCGGTTCTGTGTTGAGGCAGAACGTGTCGGTTCCATCCGCCAATTTGACCCTGAGCAGCGTCCCGCGCGCCGCCGCGGCGCGCAGCGAATCGAGCACCGCGTTTTCGAGAGCTTCTCCCTGAAGCTGCAGTGCGGAGGCAATCACTCGGTCCGCGGCCATCTCTGCCGCGCCGACGGTCCGCGGGGCGCCCTTCTTCTGGCTGGCCAGCCATATGAACCTCAGGGTCACGCGAAGTTCCGCTGCGTCGCTGATCCCGGCGAGAAGCTCGCCGAACAGCGGCGACGGGACCGGGGTGAACGAAACCCCCGCTGGAAAACCACCGCTGACCACGGCTAGGCCCGTTCACCGGCGCGCACGCTCACCCGGGCGGCGTCATCGAACCGTGCGACGTTTTCCCGGATCACCAGCCTGACGGCGTCGGTCGGCCCATGGCGGTGCTTGGCGACCATGATTTCGGCCAGGTTCTGGGGATACTCCTCGCCAGGGTGATCGCGGGCCCATTCGTCCCGGCTTGTGTACTTGTCCTCGCGGTGGATGAACATAACGATGTCGGCGTCCTGCTCGATGCTGCCGCTCTCCCGTAGGTCAGAAAGCACTGGACGGTGGGAAGGCCGCTGTTCGATCGCACGGCTCAGCTGCGAGACCGCCAGGACAGGAACATTGAGGTCCCGTGCCATGCTCTTAAGGGCTCGCGATATCTCGCTCATCTCCTGTACACGGTTGGCATCGCCACGCCGGTTGCTCCCGTAGATGAGCTGCATGTAGTCGACAAGAAGGAGGTCAAGCCCGCGCTCCATCTGGAGCCGTCTCGCCTTCGCACGCATTTCACTGGGAGTCTGGATCGGCGTGTCGTCGACATAGATCGGGAGGTCGGAAAGCACGCCGATCGAATCCACGATGCGAGCGTCTTCGTGCTGGTCGGTGAGCCTGCGCCGCAGGCGGTTTGTGTCGACGCGCGCCTCTGCCGATAAGAGGCGCATCGCGATCTGTTCCCGCCCCATTTCCAGGCTGAAGATGCCGACGATCGCGCCTGCGGCGGCCGCATTGCGGCAGATATTGAGAGCGAGCGTGCTCTTGCCAATGCTCGGCCGTGCTGCGAGCACCAGCATGTCGGAACGGTGCAGTCCCCCGAGGAGCGCGTCCAGGTCCTTGAAGCCGGTAGGGATCGGCGCCCGGCTGAGGTCCGACGAGTCCGGGAGCGATGTCGTTTCCTCGAGGTATGTGTCCAGTGCTTGCCGCAGCGGCGTGAAATCGCGGCTGGCATGTCCGGACCGGATGCGGAACAGCAGGTCCTCGGCCTGGCCGATCGCGTTGTCCACGTCGGGAATATCCGCGTATCCGATCGCGGCGATCTCGTTCGCGGTTGAGATCAGCTGCCGCATGACCGCGGTCCGCTGCACGATCCGGGCGTAATGCTCGATGTGGACCGATGTCGGCGTCGTGGAAATCAGGTAGCTGAGATACGCGCTCCCCCCGACATCGGAAAGCCGCGCCTTGCTTTCGAGTTCATGGGCGACCGTTACCTGGTTGACCGCATCGTCGCGGTCGAACAGGGCCCTGCAGGCCTCATAGCACCAGCGATTGCGCTCGCGGTAGAAGTGGTCGGGTTGCAGAAACCCCGTGATGCGGGTGATCGCGCTCCCGTCGACGAGCAGCGATCCGATTACCGCATCTTCAGCCTGGATGTCATGGGGTGGCAGCCTCTCCGCAAGCAATTATCCCGACGCTAGGCCTCCTCGGCCCCCTCCGTCGAGGCCGCAGCGACTTGCTCGGAATCGGACTCGACGATGAGGTCGAGATCGAGTTCGGCGTCCTCGTGCAGCCTCACATGCACCTTGTGTTGACCCAGTTCGCGCACCGGCGCCGGCAGGCGGATCCCACGACGATCGACGTCGCGCCCCGTCATCTCCTTGAGTTTTTCGGCGACCGCGGCGGAAGTGACCGACCCGTAGAGCTTCCCGGTCGGCCCCGCGCGCATCTTCAACACAACGGGTTTG
>JACQUF010000420.1 GCA_016210435.1 Chloroflexota bacterium | reverse complement strand
TTCGAGACCTGTGATCCCTCGCTGAGACTGTCTGTTATTCAACATGAACACCCACCCGTCCTGGCCTGCGCCTAGGACTTGGTGGAGGTCTCCTGCAGGTAGATCAACGTGGCGCGGACCCGGGGGTCTACCCCGCCTTCCAGCTCGATGCCCAGATCCTGGTAGATCATCCCGACCAGCCGCTGCACCGCGTCCTCGTCGATACCGAATTTGCGAGAGATCGCTATGTCCGTATACCCGCCGGCCATCTTCTCGAGCACCATCAGCTGCTGCGAGGTCAGGCGCTCGAGTATCGAGCGCTTGCGGGGGCGCAGGGCTTCGATGATCGACGGGTCCATCGAGACGAGGCCCCAGGCCGATCCCTCGATCGCACGAACGAGGGCGGTCTTGTCGCGCAGGCTCTGCTTGAGCATGTACGACCAGCCGGCGGCCCGGCTCTCGGGAATGCTCGCCAGGTATTCCTTGTCGCGGTGCATCGAGAGGATCACGATGCCCACGCGTGGGTCGGCTGCCTTGATCAGGTGAGCCGCCTTGAGTCCGTTGGGCTCGCTGCCGAGCTCGATGTCCATCAGAACGACGTCGGGAGTCTTCTCCTCGGCGATCCGGATCGCGTCGAGCCCGTTGTCTACGGCCGCGACGACTTCAATGTGCGTGTATCCGGAAAGCGTCGTCTGAAGGAGGTCCCTGAACAGCGGCTCATCCTCAACGATCAGTACGCGGGTTACGCCGGCCTTGCCCATAGCCTTCTTCTTGGTCTCCAGGTTGCCGGGGTCGATGGTTGCCATTTGCTGTGAGTCTCCAGATGTCTGAGAGCGTTATGGACATCATCCTTGGCACAGCTTTGGCGCAAGAGACGCGGGCGGGTCCATTTGGTGAGCCTTTTGGTCCACCGGACTTGCGGACTTGCGCAATTCCCGGGTCCCGTGAAAACGAAGACCCGCCCCTTTTGGAGCGGGTCGCGGCGGGCGAGGGGGCGGTCCGATGGAAGTGGAAGGCCCTCACCCTTGCCCTCTCCCAAGGGGAGAGGAGGCAATCTAGATAAGACCGCGATGCTGTGCCTCGGCGACCGCATGTGCCCGGTTGTTCACGCCGAGCTTGTCGAACGCGTTCCGCAGCTCCCGCTTGACGGTGGCCGGACTCATGAACAGCACGCTCGCTATTGCCTGCGTCGTCTCGCCGCGGGCCACCATCCGCAGCACCTCTCGCTGGCGGTCCGTCAGCGCAGGTTTGTCGGCAGATCCCCGTATCTCGCGGAACCTGGCGACGAGCATCGCGTTCAGCGATCCGGATAGGGGAGAGCCGCCGGCTGCCGCCTCGCGGACGGCCCGGCTCAATTCCTGCTGATCGGCGCGCTTCAGGACGTAGCCGGCCGCCCCGGCTTCCAGGGCCGACAGCACATAACCCTCGCCGAACGAGCTCAGGATCACGACCCGCTTGCCTGGATAGCGCGAAACGATGCGCCGTGTTGTCTCTATGCCATCGATGCCCGGCAGCATCACGTCGCACAGGACGACATCGGCATGTTCGATGTTCGGCGACTCGATCGCGTCCTCACCGTTGTCCGTCTCGCCGACCACCTTGATATCGCCGTCAAGCTCCAGCAGCCGGCGGGTACCTTCACGAACGACCTGGTGGTCCTCGACGAGGAACACCCGGACCGCGGTCGCAACTGTACTAACCATGAGTCACTACTGTCCTTTCGTGCTTGGCCCGGGCGAAGACATCGAGCCGCTTGCGAAGTTCGTCCAGGGTGAATGGCTTGGTGAGGACCGGTTTTCCGGCCCGCTCCAGGAAGGTCTTTGTTTCAGGTGACGCAACGTCACCTGTCAGGAACAGGACTCGATCGGCGAGTTCCGGTTTCAACCCTGCCATGCACTGGAACAGCTCAGCGCCGCCGAGACCTGGCATCTTCATATCCGTGATGATGGCGTCGTAGTCCTCCACGTAAAGCATCCGGAGCGCTTCCGCGCCATCTGCGGCAGTCGAGACCTCGTGCCCGACTGAATGCAGGGCGCGGGTCAGGAGTTCGCGGACGGACGGCTCGTCGTCGACCGCGAGCACGCGCAGCATCATGTAGGTCGGCTCTACGGCTTCTTCGATCGTCTCCAGCTGTTCGGGCGCTTCTTCGACTGGCACTACCGGTAATTCGGCGATGAAACTCGCGCCCTTGAGGGCGCGGCTCTCGACGCGGATCGCGCCGCCGTGCTGTTCCAGGATGGCCTTGCAGATGCTCAGGCCCAGCCCGGTGCCCTTGCCCGCAGGCTTTGTCGTGAAGAACGGCTCGAAGACGTGGGGCATGACGTCCTCGGGAATGCCAGGCCCGTCGTCCGTGAACGTGATGCGGATCTTTTCGCTTACCCCCACCACGCCGATGGTGATCGTTCCGTGGCGCCGGGTCGAAGAAAGGGCATAGATCGAGTTGTTCAGGATGTTCAGGAAGACCTGCTCGAGTTGATATGAATCCGCCATCGTTCGCGGCGCAGTGCTGTCGAAGTACGTCACAACGCGGATGTTGTTGACCTTGCATTCGTACTGCCGCAGGTCCAGGACGCGCTGAAC
>JACQUF010000414.1 GCA_016210435.1 Chloroflexota bacterium | reverse complement strand
TTCTTCGCTACGCTCAGAATTGACATTTCAGGCCTCAGGATAACTTTTCGGGCCTACGCTTAGAACAACAAGCTATCCGCCCTAATCCAACCGTATTGTAACTAACTCCCATACGCAACCGCATCGGGCGCCATCCACCGATCCAAGTATTCCGCGCCGAGACGTCCAAGGAGCACCTGGTTGCCAGCTCCGCCCTGGACGGGGTGCAACTCGAACCGTGCCCGTTCGAAATACTGGATCGTCATCCCGGACTCCACCAACTCTTCAGAGATGGGATAGCCAAAGATCTCCAATCCACCGTTGCGCTCCCAGTACGCCTTGAACTCGTCCCACACAGAGTGGCCCGTCTCGGGAAAGTAGGCGCGCTCGGAAGAGCTCGGGGAAAGATCGGATCTCTCGAACGCGCGACCGGACGTCAACAGGCTTCCCAGTCGCGCCAACTGCACTTCGGGCGGGGTTCCGGTGTATTCCGGGTAGTACTCGAAGCGGGCTCGCTCGAAGTACTGGACCGTCCTCACCACGCCCTGCTCGTCCACGTCCTCGATCTCGCTAGTGAGCGGGTAGCCGAACACGGGGAGGCCGCCCCGTTCCTCCCAGAACTTCAGGAAGGCGTACGAGACGTAGTTCTTCGTCTCCGGGAAATAGACGTGGTCGGCCAGCCTTATGCGAGGTTGCTTCAGCCCCATCCGGGCGATCACCTGCCGGTAGGTGGGCTCGTTGGGCCCGACGAGGTATGGCTGTGCGTAGTTCTCGATTTGAACCGGCAGGATTTCCGCCGTTTCCAGCGTGCTGCCCGAGAACGTCAGGCGCAGGAGCGCGCCCTGTCGAGTCTCCATAGACCACATCTGATCGAGCACCAGGTTTCCCAGGGCGTAGAAGATAGGCTTGCCGTTGTAGATCTCTACCTCCTGCACCCAGTGCGGATGGTTCCCTATGACAAGGTCCGCGCCCGCGTCTATCGCGGCATGCGCCACGTCGACCTGGAACCGCGTAGGACTGCTCACGTACTCGATCCCCCAGTGAGGGGCCACAATAACGACGTCGGCGATTCCTCTCGCCGCCGTAACGTCCTCCCGCACGGCCTCGACCGTTAGCCAGGCGCTGCCGGGCCGCGACGGACCCGCCGCGTAGCCCACCGGCGGGACTTCATTATACCCAAGAATAGCGAACCTAACACCATTTTTCACAAGCAGGGCCGGCTTCCGCGCCTCCGCCTCGTTTGCGCCCGCTCCGGCGTGGGCTATTCCTTTCGAGTCCAGATTGGCGACCGAGTCCAGCACGCCGCGCGCTCCGAAGTCGCCGGCGTGGTTGTTGGCCAGCGTCACCGCGTCGAACCCGGCGTTCGCCAGCGCGCCGGCCGCCTCCGGCAGCGAGCCCAGCACCATGCAGTTCGGACACCAGACCCTCGCGGCGGTGACGGGGCCCTCCATGTTCGCCATAGCCAGGTCGGCGCTCTCGATTACGTGCTTGACCCTTCGCAGAGGGTAATCGAAATCTCCCCCGTTCTGGCGGATCACCTGCTCGACCCACCTCCCCATCATGATGTCTCCCCCGGCCACGACCACGACGCGCTCTCCATACGCTCGCGCCGGAATGGGAGGCAGGAAAGTAGTCCCGATGAGCATAGACAAGACCAGGGCAACGGTTAGTCTACGGACCATCTCAGACACCTCGCATTTGTCAGTGGTCAGTGGTCAGTGGTCAGTGGTCAGTGGTCAGTGGTCCGTTGTAACAAGAGAAAGGCCGCTCCTAGGTACAACTGACAACTGACCACTGACCACTGACGATTGCCAAACGAGTATACGCTACCGACCACCGAGCGCCTTCCGCAGCCAGTCACAGGTAACCCTATGGACATCCAGATCATGCTGGGCAGACGAGTGGTGGCCGTCGTCGACCAGGAGCAGGGTCTTCGGCTCGCCTGCCTCGGCGTAGAGGCGCTCGGTGTGCCGGTACGGTATGTCCTCGTCGCCGCGGGCGTGGATCAAGAGGATGGGCCGGGGGCTGATGCGGGCGACGGCTTCGAAGATGCTTGCCTCTCTGAGGTAGCGCAGGAAGTCGGGCTTGTTAAGCCGGTATCCGAGCTCCGGGGCGCTTGCGATCTCCTCGGGGTCCACGTCGAGCACGTAAGGCAATATCACGTCCTCCGGCGCGGGGCAGACCGCGACGACCGCCTTTATCACGTCCGGGAACCGCGCCCCGGCGTGAATGGCGAAGTGCCCGCCCAGGCTGGAGCCGCGCACGGCGATGCGGTCCCCGTCGACCTCGGGCCGCGTCCGGAAGTACGCCGCGGCAGCGCGCACGTCGTTCACCGTCTCGGCGTCCAGGGCCCCGTCGCTCTCCCCGTGCCCCC
>JACQUF010000410.1 GCA_016210435.1 Chloroflexota bacterium | reverse complement strand
GCCTGGCAGCTGGCCAAGCTGGGGGAGAAAGTCCGCAATCTTGGCGACTACGGGCTTGGAGAAGGCGCTAGCACGCGTGTGCTCATCTACGCTGGCCGGCTCATGAATGAGGACGTCCCGCCGCGACGGGCATGCCAGGTGGCCGTGACATGGGGGATCACCGACGACGCGCAGCTGCAGCGAAGCGTCGACGAGGTAGTCACATCGATCTTTCCGTAGGACTGGGACCGCGGGCGGTTTCGGCGCAGGGAAAGCAGGCAGGGGGCGCTCTCTTGCGGCTTGAAGCCGCGTTGCGCGCCCAGAAATCGAACCACCCTGAAAGCCGCTGGCCACAGTCTGAGGCAGCGGTGGCCGTGCTGCTCTGGGGACTGGACAGCGAGCCCTCCTTGCTGCTCATGCGGCGTTCCATGCACGTTCAGAACTACAAGGGCCATATCGCCTTCCCCGGCGGTTCACGCGAGCCGGAAGACGCTTCCCTGGCCGATACCGCGGTGCGGGAAGCAGTCGAAGAGCTGGGCGTAAACGCGAAGGAGATCGAGGTCTGGGGCGACCTCGACACCGTCTACACGATGGATGGGATGCCGGTCACGCCGTACACCGGCCGCCTGCGCCCGGACGTTCGGCTGCGGCCCGATCCCGCGGAGGTCGGGTCGATCCTTGCGGTGCCGGTCGCGGAACTGGTCGAGCCGGGCGCTGAGCGCGACGAGTCCCGGATTGTCGACGGACGGGTAATTAGCAGGCCTACGTATTCCTATAATGGCAATGTGGTCTGGGGTGCCACCGCCCGGATACTTGCGCAGTTGATCCCGATCGCACGGGCGGTCTGGACGGAGTCAGTTTCCGCAGGTGACTAACGAGCAACAGGCAGGCCTGACCACCGAGACGATCGAAGCAGAGCTGGGCCGCTTCCCGGCGCCCGTCATGGAGGGCTACCGGGAAGCGAGGTCGCTCCTCCATGGCAGGCTCCGGGAACAGGACCTCTTTTCCTGGGCGGAGCAGGGCCTGATCATCTCCTCGAAGACCGTGCGCTCATGGGAGGCGGCCGCCGAGTACTTCAGGGCAGGTCCCGCGGTCCAGCGCCAGCTTTCTGCAGGGCAGTTCATGCGCTGGGCTACCATTGGCGCCGACCTCTGCGGCGAATCACCGTCCCTCGCCGTGGCATTTTTCAAAGCCAGCCCGGGATCACTCTTGAGGCTGCGGCCGCGGCAGATCGATGAGTGGTCGGTGCTGGGCAGGGCGCTTTACCGGGGCACCTGGAAGTCGAGCACCCTCGCGTGTCGCTTCTACGAGTTGACCCCGAGCCTGCTCGAGAGCCTCTCTTTCACCGAGCTCGTGCGCTTCGGCCAGTTCCTCGAAGTGCTTTCGCTTCGTTCGTACGACCTTGCAAGCCAGTGCCTGGTCGAGGGCTGCGCGCTCTTCCCACGGATCGGTACGGAGCGCGAAATCTTCATTTCGGTAGCGCATGCGGTCGCGGAACGTTCGTGGCGGGATGTGCGGTCGTTCTTCGACGGCGCGGCCGGGTTGGCATCGCTCGACTCCGACCAGCGTGGCCGGTTGCTCCTGCTATCTCGAAAACTCGTCCTTGGCGGGGAAGTAGTCGCAGGCGATTTCGTGCGCCACGGCGCCGCCGCGGTGAGGGCGGTCCAGCCGCAGTACGCGCCACGCCTGCTGGAGCTTGCCGAGTCGATCCACAGCGCTTCTCCTGCGGCGGTGACCGATTTCCTGCGCCACGCGCCCACGGTGCTCTCACGGGTGAGCTTCGGCCAGTTCGAGGCGTGGCACGCCGAAGGCCTGTCGATGCTCAGGGACAGCCCGGATGCCGGGCTCGCTTACCTCCGCGGCATTTCGACTCGGTCCCAGGAGGTCCTCGACACGCTCGCCTCAGGCGTCGAGCTCAACCGGATCAAGGACGTCGTCCGGATCTACTGCCGCGCCCTGAGCGGCGAAGACATCGAACTGTCGTCCACCGAGCAACTGGTTGAGAAGAAGATCGGCTGGACGGACTCGCAGATCGCCACCACCGAAGGCACGACGATTTACCTGCCGCCGGTCGTAGACCGGTTCCCGTCCAAGGACGAGAACTTCGCCTGGTACAAGGTCGTCAGCACGCACCAGGTCGGCCACATCGAGTTTGGCAGCTTCAGGTTTGATTTCGAAAAACCCTCGACGGTTTTCGAAGACCTGCGACCGCACCTCGGGGTGGCCGCCCGAAACGGCGGCTCTGGCGTAGCAGGGGCGCCCGCTCCGGCCGAGCCCGCGCCGAAGGCGCAAGCGAAAGCCGGACAGCAGGCCGGTGGCGACGCCGAACCCTCACCCGATGCTCCAAGCGCGCCGGCCACGGACATGACGCGCTTCTTCGACCTTTTCGACGACAGGCAACTCGCCCACGACATCTTCACGGTCGTGGAGGCCTGCAGGCTCGACGCGACGGTCATGGATGAGTACCGCGGCATCGTGTCCTCGTACCGGAAGGTACAGGACCGCGCCCTGCAGGAGCGGCCACGCGTCGAGGAGCTTCCGATGCGGGAGGCGATGGTGGAATTCATCATCCGCCTGAGCCTGAGCCAGAAGGGCGATATCAAGGTACCGCGTGACTACGTAAGCATCGCCAGAAAGATCACGCGCCTCGTGCGCCAGGTCTCCGACCCCGCGGCCACGGTCGAGGACGTTGCCGAGGCCACGATCCGCATCTACACGCTCCTCACCCAGGTCCCGAACAACAAGGTGCCCGAGGAAGATTTCGAGGATTTCGACCCGGAAGAGGAAGAGCAGGAAGAGCAGCAGGAGGACCAGCAGTTCTATCTGGACCAGATGGCCGGGGAAGGGCAGGGCGAAGGCGAGCCCCAGGAGTCCGACGGCGAACAGGGCGACGACGAGGAAGACTACGAATCCCCCAAGGACGTCTCGTACCGCGGGGACTTCAAGCCCGAGCTCGCGCAATTGCTGTCGCAGCTGCGTCTCGACGAGGACATGATGGACGGCGCAGAGCCGGCCGAGATCACCGAAGAACAGCTCCAGGAGCTCCTCGAAAAGTCGTCTGAGGTCGAACGGAAGGAAGGCGAAGGCGAGCAGCAACAGGCCACGGAGGAAATGCTCAAGAACCTCCTCAAGGAGATGGCCAAGCGCGATCCCAAGGACCAGGACTCCGGGCAAGGCCAGTTTGTACATGTCGACGAAGAGGGCGGGCCGCTGGACCCGGTCGACGACAAGTCATTCGTATACGACGAATGGGACTTCCGCGCCAACGAATACAAGTCGCGGTGGTGCTTGGTGCGCGAGAAGGAAATGGCGGAGGGCGACACCAACTTCTACCAGGAGACGCTGCAGAACTACGCCTCCCTGATGCGGGATATCCACCGCCAGTTCGAGCTGGTCGTTCCGGAAATCTACCGGAAGATCAAGCGGCTCGAGGACGGCGAAGACCACGATCTCGACCTCGTGATCGAAGCGGTGATCGACCGCCGCACTGGCAATACCCCGTCGGAAAAGCTGTTCTGGAAACGGAACAAGATCGAGCGCGACGTCGCGGTCGCGTTCCTGCTCGACATGAGCGCCTCGACCGCGGAGGCAATCGACGAATCGGGGAGGGACGGCGACGACTGGGGCGCGCCTGACGATCCGGTCGAGTACATGGTCTGGCTACGCTCGAGGCGCGCCGAAGG
>JACQUF010000409.1 GCA_016210435.1 Chloroflexota bacterium | reverse complement strand
CTCGAGCGCCTCCTCCCCCCACGGGTACCAGTCAACGGGGTTGTCTTTGTGCTGGAGGAGGTAGGGGCTGGATTCGTTGGCGAGCCGGTTGGGCATCTGGGAATTCTCGGGATTGCGACTTGCCTGCCTCTAGGGTAACGTTCCGCCTCCGTGGAATCGACCGTCTTCCTGATTTTCGTGATTGTCTACGTCGGCATGGTCCTGGGCCGACTGCCTGGCTTTGGGCTGGACCGTGCCGGTGTCGCCCTGGTAGGCGCGATCGCCCTCCTAGCGTTCGGAGAGCTCACGTTGAGCGAGGCAGTGGACGCGGTCGACGCGTCCACGCTCGTCCTGCTGTTCGGGCTGATGCTTGTGTCGGCGCAGCTCCGCCTTGGTGGCTTCTACTCCGAATTGACGAGACGGGTCGCGGGCGCGAACGTCAGTCCAGACGTACTCCTGGCCCTGGTGATCGTAACCGCGGGCGTTCTTTCAGCGGTTCTCGTCAATGACATCGCGGTGTTCGCGATGACGCCGCTGCTCTTGGAGATCTGCACCAGGCGCGGGTTGTATCCGATGCCGTTTCTGCTGGCGCTCGCGGGGGCAGCAAACGTCGGCTCTGCAGCGACTCTCATCGGGAACCCGCAGAACGTCCTGATAGGCCAAACCCTGAACCTGTCCTTCGGCCGATTTTTGCTCGACGCTGGCGTGCCCGCGCTGCTTGGGCTCGCTGCGGTATGGTGGATCGTGCGGTGGCGAACGAAGGGGCGATGGTACCGACAGCTGCCACTGGTCCAGGTCGAGGCGCCGCCGTTCGACCGCTGGCACACCGCAAAAGGCCTCGTGGTGCTCGGCGTGCTCATCGCCGCCTTTCTGATCGGGACGTGGCCCCGAGAGCTGCTCGCTCTCGGCGCGGGCGGAGCTTTGCTGCTCGTCAATCGCCGGGCCGCCTCCCCCCGCATCCTGGCCAACGTGGACTGGCCTTTGCTGGTCTTGTTCACTGGCCTGTTCGTCGTCAATGGCGCGGTGTTGCGATTGGGCGCATTTCAGCTGGCCGCCCAAGACCTCAACCGAGCGGGCATCGATCTAGAACAACCGGGCATCCTCTTCGGCATCACGGTCGTCCTGTCGAACCTGGTGTCGAACGTGCCTGCGGTAATGCTGCTGCTGCCGTTCGCCGAGCATCCGTTCTCCGGTCCAGTGTTAGCGCTCGCAAGTACGCTCGCCGGAAACCTGTTCATCGTGGGAAGCATCGCCAACATCATCGTTGTCGAACAGGCGGGGCGATGGGGCTTCCGGATCACATGGTGGGAGCACGCACGGGTCGGCGTGCCGGTGACACTCGTGACGCTGCTGATCGCAGCCGGTTGGTTATGGATCCGCGCGGCCTGGAGTTGAATCAAATATCACATCGCGATCCGAATCTCCAGGGTCCGGACCGGGTGGCCGGGCGCTTCCAGGTCGACGACGCGGACCGCGTGATTGTTCGTGTCGGCGACATAAAGCTTGCTCCCGAGTACGGCCAACCCTGCCGGCTCGTCGAAGGTTGCCGACCTCGCCGGGCCATCCGAACGACCCGCGGTTCCGGTACCAGAGAACGTCTCGACTCTCACCTTGGGGACGGTCGTCATCCATTTGATCTTGTGGTTGTACGTATCGGCGACGTATACGACTGTCTCGCCGCCCTCCCGCCTCAACGCAAGCCCCTGGCAGTGCTGTAGAAGGGCCTTCTCACCCACCCCATCCAGGTCGCCGAATTCGAACAGCCCTTTCCCGACCAGCGTCGTCACGCGCGCATCCGCGCCAGTGCCGGCAGTCCGCACCGAGCTGGTCTCGCTATCCGTGAAATAGAGGCGGCCGCCCTCCGCCTTCACTCCGTAAGGTTGTGCGAGGCGCGCGCGGGCGACCGGGCCGTCGACGATATCTTCTCCGCCGTCTCCCGCGAATGGCGCGGTCTTACCCTTTTCGAGGTCGAGCGCCCATAGCTGGTGGAAGCCTGCCATCGCGATATACAGCGTTCCATCCTGAAGCGTGAGGTCATAGGGCGAACTCAATGGGTGCTGCAGGGCATCGCCGCCCTGGTGCCTGTACAGCGCCTGCTCGCCGGTGCCAGCGATAGTCGTGACCTCGTGACGCGAACGGTCGACCTTGCGGATGGCATGGTTCTCGGCGTCAGCTACGTAAATAAACTCCTTCGTGACTGCCATGCCCTGTGGCTTGTTGAATTGAGCATCGCTGCATTCGCCATCGGCGAAGCCGGGCTCTCCGGTGCCGATAAGATGCACGAGTTCCCCTTCCGGGCTGATGACCAGGATCCGGTCATGGTTGGAATCGGCGATAAGGATGCGGTTGCCGCCGGGGTCTACTTCAATTTTGCCGGGGAATGAAAGTGGCCGCGCGGCAAGGCGATCGGCTTCAAGCTGATAGGGCTGCAGGCGCCGGTCGATCGTCCCGCCGGCTTCGAATTCATCGACCATATCGCCGATCAGCTCATCGAAGCGCGCAAATTCGAATTCGCCCTCGTGTTTGCCGATGACCTTCCCGGCCGGGTCGATGAACATGAGGGTCGGCCAGGCCCGTACTGCGTACGTGCGCCAGATGGTGAAATCTCGATCGTTGACGACCGGGTGTTCGACGCCATATCGCACGATCGCGTTCCTGATATTGCGCGTGTCTCGTTCATTCGGGAATTTCGACGAATGGACACCGATTACTGCCAGGGTTTCCCGGTGTTTCCGTTCCAGCTTCCGCAACTGCGGAAGTATGTGCATGCAGTTGATTCAGCAGTAGGTCCAGAAGTCCAGAATGACGAGCTTGCCCCGCAGGTCGGCGAGCGAGAGGGGGCGTTCGGTATTCAGCCAGTCGAGTCCGACAGGGAACTCGGGGGCGCCGACCTTACCGGCATACCTGGTGGTCATTCATGCCGTCCCTCTGACGTCGTGCTTGGCAGCCAGGCCGATTGAAGCACGACCACGCTGCGAACATGTCATTGCTTCGAAATGCCCGAAGTCGCGGTCTGAGCCAGCTTCAGAGCGATGACCTCAACGGCCCGCCTGCTTGAGAAAGTGTCTTCCGTAATAGGTCATGAACGTCGGGATGTGCGTGTAGTGGTACAAAACTCCCAGCTTCACGTGTGCCGGCACTTCGTCGGCGCCGCCCGGCGTACCCGAAGCCTTGCCAGCTTTGTGGATCTTCGCGAAGGCCTCGTCGATCGCCTTCTTGACGATCGGGTGGTCACGCTGGCCCGGATAGCCGAGCGATTGCGATAGATCGGTCGGGCCGATGAAAAAGACATCGACGCCGTCCACGGTCAGTATCTGGTCGAGGTTCCCGAGGCCTTCCTTCTCCTCGATCTGGACACATACCAGCGTCTCCCTGTTCGACCATTCGGTATAGCCCGCGATGCTACCGCCGGTGATACCAAAGCCGGTGGAACGCTGGCCGCGGGCCAGGCCGCGGTCGCCGAGCGGGTAGTACTTCGTTGCCCGGACTGCGGCAATCGCCTCGTCCTTCGTGTTGACATGCGGTACCTGGAGGCCCATCGCGCCGCGGTCGAGATAGCGCATCAGGACCTCGGGCCTGTTCGTCTCGGGTCGCACGATCGGCGTCATGCCCCGCCGCTCGGCCGCAAGGCACATCAGCTCGGCGCTCTCAGGCGACATCGACCCGTGCTCGCAGTCGATCATGACCCAGTCGAACCCGTGTTCGCCGATCATCTCGACGATCTGGGGTGACGGGTACATGACCGACACGCCGAAGACCGGCTCGCCGGCCTTGATCCTCGCCTTCATCTTGTTGGATTGCACGTTCGTTCCGGCTCCTCATCGAACTTGGGCGCGCGCCCGAATCCCTCCGCCAGGCAAGTTACCACAGGACCCCTGGCCCCGCCGCTATTGGGGAAAGGCTGCCGTGGATTCGCCGCAGGGACCTCACTTGCAGGCCGTGCTAAGAACCTCGAACCATTCGCCATGGAGAAAGGCGCGGTGCTTCAGGCCCTGCTCCTGTGCCGGCCATCAGGACGTATGTCTATCGCCGACGCGCTCGTTTGGGCGGCGGCGCGATCGACGGAAGCAAAGGTGGTCTATTCCCTGGAT
>JACQUF010000042.1 GCA_016210435.1 Chloroflexota bacterium | reverse complement strand
GTGTAAGGGCATTGAGAAGCTGGTAGAGCACTCTTCGCAGCGGAAGCGGACCTGTGGAGCCATAGGACACCCCGACTCCAGCCCTCTTCCGGCGACGATAGTGTCGTCGAGACCGATTCTAGCGTGGTCGTGGGTGAAGGTTAAGTACCCGGGACCGGACCGATCACCGTCTCCGGTCATGTTCGGCAATGGCCTGATGCCACTCCTTCACTTCGGCCTGCCGATCGGGATCGACCGGTTTGAAGGTCCTCGTGACGTGGTCGAGAAGGCGATGTGACACATACAGAAGCATCTCGGCGATGAGTCCGGCTTGGTCTTCGTCAAACCCGCCGAACAGAGCGACTTCGATTAGTTCACCCGCAGCCGCCCGTCCCTGACGCCCGGTGAACGGCTTGAGGGTTAGCTCGGGCTTCGATAGGAAATCGAGCGCGGCGGCCAAATCACCGCGCGTGGCCTCCAGCGCGCTGAGTAGTTCGTCGGGTAGCAAGTCCCACGGATTTACACCATGCGAGTCTGCGAGCCCGGTTACGGTGCCGTGAATGTCCGTGCAGGTGAGGTCCCACAGGTCGTCGACCAAGGCACGCTCACTACGCCCATGTTCGGAACTGGAAGCGAAAGCGTCCTTCGCTTGTTCCATCAGTTTTCGCCGCGCGTCACCGCGCTCTATCCCGCTAAGTTTCGGGTGCAGCTCTGCCCGAAGCCACGAGCGGATCTGTTTCGGATTGCGGGTGAATAGTATCGACAAGGCGGCGGCTTCGAAGGCCGCGCGAAGTAGAACAGAACTTCCCGCGTAGTAGCCCGTGTACAACCCGAAGGTTGCAAGCCTGAGCAGGTTGGCACTCTTCAGCGCGAGCAGGGCTTGGATGAATACTGGCGAGTTAAGCGGGGTCTTCTCATCCGAGATGACGGGATTGCTCGTCAGCACCCCCACAGCGATATAGGCGGCGACGTTTGCGAAAGCAATCCTCTTCCGCAGAGTCGCTGGGGCGCGCTGGTAATGTTCGACCTCGTCGGGGTCGAGCGGAATAACTGAATCGGTCCGCGTAGGTTGGTTGGCCTCATGTTCGGTCGACATCGCCCTGTCCCCGAGTGTCTCGCCCAATTCCGGCCGCGAGGTGATTATTTCGAAGGCGGGTGGCACTGGTCAACTTCGTCGAGTGCGCTCACGCTGTCAACGCCTGGAAGAGCCACCGAGGTTGCCCGCTGTCGTGGTCCTCGCCCGCGGAGTGGTGTTCAGCGTCCTCCGCGGCCCCCGGGTGCGTTTCTGCAATCGACAGCTATACCCGGGACGCGAGCCACCCCCAGATATCGACGGCAAGGAAGCCCGCGTACAGGCCCGCGATCTCGGTAATGAACAGCCGGTCCCGTGGGCGCATGTTCCGGCGCAACCGGGCGTCGAGCTCGTCGATAGTCTCGGCGGTGTTGATGAGCCAGACGCCCGGTAGTAGCAGGCGCGACTCGGGTGACCGCAGGGCGATCTCCATGAACATGTCGACCGCTGGGTCCCACTCGCCACCGGAAAAAGCGACCAAGTAGACCATGTTCAAACGACGAGGGCTGGCGAGCCCGATAGCCCCCAGCCCTCTTGATTGAGATATCCGATCAGGGAGGAGTCTAACTCGTTAGCCGCGATCCTCTGGTCCCATACGACGGGTCTTGGGATGCCCCTAAATCGCCCGCTGACGCAATCATCGCCCGCAGGGAGTGTCAGCCTCCACTTACGGCACAGCGACGCTCGGGGGCATCATTACACTCTTGACCGACGTGGTCAGCCGGAGAGTAGGCGACGGTGGCGGGCATGTCCCAGGCGGAGCGTAGCCCGAGTAGAGCGCGGCCAACTCGCGTGCTGGTGGCCGTCGTAGCGTTGGCGGTCTTCGTCGGTGTCGTCGTCGCCGTCCACGAGGGCGCGCACATCGCCGTGGCGCTCGCGTCCGGGGTACCGCTCTCCGATATCCACTGGGGTGGCTTCCGTGGCATTAACCCAGCTATTAACTACGACACCTTTCCGACCGACTGGCGAAGACCGGCAATCTACTACGCGGGTGGGCTGGCGGGAGCCGCGGTCGCGATGATCGTCTACTGGCTTGCTCTTACCCGGTACCGCAGAACGGGCACGTTCTTCGCCTGGACGATTGCGCTGTTGGTAATGGCAGTAGTCGGCCATCAGGTAGGCAATGCCATCGCCGAGGGCGCTTTCCACGATGCGTACCTTGATGCGTCGGTGCTCACCGCGTACGTGCAGGCTATACCGGCGTGGTTGGCCGCCAGTATTCACGCGGCGTGGTTAGCCCCGATACTCCCCTTGGCGCGCCGGATGCGGCGGCCTGTACAGGCGGGACGAATTAACCGTACCGATCCGTAGGTGACAGCGATGGACGAAATCCGTGGACGAATCGAGCGAATCTACGCCGCTGTCGGCGAAACCGTGGAGGAGGAACTCGCGAAGTTCCCACCAACGGTTGCTGAGTCAGACCGCATGGTTTGCTGGCACCAGAACTTCAGAGGAGGCTTATCCCAGGCACAGATCGAGAACATCGCCTGGGCTGCGGTAGCTCTGGTTGGGAATCTCATCGACCCGCTCAAGCGGTGGGCGAAGTCAAACAGTAAGCCGATTTCGGACGTCGATGGTGCCGTGTCCGGTTGTCCCGCTCTCCCGCTCCTAATCGATCTAGCGAATCGTGAAAAGCACGGCGGTCCAAGTCGTGACGGGGGCCTGTCTGGTCGGTCCCCGAGTGTTGAGGGT
>JACQUF010000417.1 GCA_016210435.1 Chloroflexota bacterium | reverse complement strand
GGTTGAGGTAATGGACCACTTTCATGACGTACCCGATTCTTCGGCTACATATGTGTGGTTGAACGCCTTAGGCAGTCCCTGCATTCTTGGCAGGGCTCACCTTAGCATTCCTTCATTGGCGTGGTCAATTTCCATGGATTAGGTGGAGACCTTAGGCCCCGACTCGTCCTCCTGGCGCGCGCAGCCCCGGCGCGGTCAGCAGTCGCCGTATGTCATCCGCGTATTTGACTTCGCCGATGCAGGACCCGGCATTTTTCGGACATCTACGGCTACAATCGCGCCTCATACGCAACCTTTGAACACGCGTAGCCTGTCCGGTGGGCCCTGGGCCGATGAGGCACTCGAAGCTGACGTCCGTAAGGTACGGATGGCCCAGGAAGAGGGCGTGTCACTACCTGAAGGGCTGGCGTTGGACGAAGGCGGAAACTTGACCCGCGATCCCGCTGCCGCGGGCGTCGGTTTCCCAGCGTAGCTGGCCTGGAGAGGTCGATGCCCAGAATCAATCGAGCGATCGAACTCCTGCGACAGAGGCAGCCCGTCTACTACACGGGCGCAGGTGAGCTCACGTACGAGAACGGCAGGAAGCAGGCGAGCACGTGGGCCGACATTCTTCTGGTGGATTTCGAGCACAACTTCTTCGACACAGCGGGACTCGCGCGGTTCATGAAGGGGCTGTTCGACGAAGGCCCTGCTCGCAGCGGTCACCCGACGCCCACCGTGCTCACTACTTTGCCGTCGAATTGCAAGACACGCGTAGAGGTCGAGACCAACTCGTGGCAAATCCGGCATGTGCTGGCCACCGGAGCGCACGGGATACTTCACACGCATGCCCGGGAGCCGGATGCCGTGGCTGCATTCGTCGAGTCGTGCCGCTACGCATTCCAGAAGACAGGCGTCGGCAAGGGAATCGGTGCGGGCCAGCGCGGCGCGGGGGGCCAAGGCAACGCGGCTGCGGTCTGGGGTGCCCGCGCAAACCAATACGTCCGGCTCGCCGACCCATGGCCTCTCAACCCCGACGGCGAGCTGATGCTTGGCTTGAAATTCGAGGACCACCGCTCGCTCGACAAGGTCGAGGCGATGGCAGCGACGCCCGGCATCGCGTTCGCTGAGTGGGCGCCAGGAGACATGGGGATGTCGTTCGGAGACCCCGACGCCCACGATCCGCCCTACTCTCCGGAGATGGCGCACGCTATGGAAGTGGTCCGGGGCGCCTGCCAGAAGGCGGGTATCGCCTTCTATCCCGGTAGCTGGAACGACCCGTCGATGGCGGAGGCTGACCGGGTACGGTACCTGATACAAGAGGTCGGCGCCACGATCATGCGCGCACCGTCCCAGGCGTTCGCGCAGGTCGGTAGAAAGCTGACCGGCAGGACCATGGCGGTCTGATCGGCCTGAAAACTGATGCACTGACGACTTCTCGCACATGAGGGTGGTGGCCGTGGATCCGCGCGGCTCTTGACAACGTATAGGCTTGGGCTGGTTCCGTCGGCCACACCGACGTCGTCAGTCGTCGATGTCTGGAGCGCCTGGCCGGCGATTTCGTGCCGTGATGATTCCTGCGATCTCTGGTTGCAATGCTGGACTCGATGTGGTAAAGAGACGGCGTTTCGTTGGACCGGGGCAGTAGGGACAATCGATCGAACCACGCTGGCGCGACGAAAATCCTAGGGGGTGAGGACCGTGAGGACACTGAAGCGACTGCGTCTCCGCGCAGGAGGCGTATTGATGACAGCTGGGGTGACCGCGATCATTGCCGCGGGCTGTGGCGGTGAGTCGCCCACTGCGACGCTTGCGCCCGCAGCCCAGCCGACGACCGCGCCCGCCCCGACTGCAACCGCAGCTCCCACCAAAGCTCCCGCGACCGTCGCGGCGGCAACCGCGACCGTCGCCCCTACTCAGGCGCCAACTGTGGCACCGACAGCCGTGACGGCGACCCAATCTGGCACTCTCCGGGTCGCGGTCGGCAGCATTTCGCCGCCCGTGTTTCTCCCCAGCAAATTGAAGTGGCCCACCAACCTGGACAAGATCGCCTGGGGGGTGGCCGATCCGATTACTTATCACGGAATCGCAGCGCCCAAACTTGGCGGTGTGGACGCAAAGGCGCTTGGGGAATCGTGGACGGTCGCGCCGGATGGAACATCTGTGACCTTCAAGATCCGAAAAGGGGTCCAATTCCACGAAGGCTGGGGCGAACTCACCGCCAAGGATGTCGTCTACACATTTGACGAGGCATTCAAGGAAGGCACCCTGGCCAAGATCGCGGAAGAGGGCCTGTGGATGTCCAAGTGGGTGCTCGTGGACGACTTTACCGTCACGATGACCGCGAAACAGGGCCAGAAGATCCCGCCGCTCTGGGCCAGGATTCTCTCAAACAACAGCCAGCTAGGCGGAATCTGGAGCAAGGCCGTATT
>JACQUF010000407.1 GCA_016210435.1 Chloroflexota bacterium | reverse complement strand
GTGGCAGGCCGCTTCGCTGCCGTTCAACATCCAGCCTTCAGTGCCGAAAGCGATGCGAGACGCCGTCGAGTTGGTGAGGGCGACCCCGCCTGAAGGCATGGACCAGGCGGCGGTTGACCGGCTCATCGATACGCTGGATGCGGACTACGGGGTGCGCATCCAGCGGATGATCCGGGCGGCCATGGACTCGGCAGCAAGCCCGAGGTTGCAGGCGGCGGCGGTCGCGAAGACCGTCAACGACCTCGGGCTTGAACCCGCGCCTGCTCCAAAGCCGCTGCCGGTCATCACCGCGGACGATATTCACCTGATCTGCTGGATGGCGATCAGCTGAGCCCTCTGGCGCGGGCACCGCGGGGAGGCCCAGGGAAATGGCTGGCGCAAAGCTACGGCCGCCACTTCCACTGCCAATTTGCAGCCGAGGTTGGGTGTCTTCGTGGGCCGCAACGGGACCAAGCGTATGTCGCCGTCTTCGAGAGCTGCGCTGCACAAAGCCGAGTGAGCGCCAAAACGAAGTCCTTTGCGAACCTGTCTTTGAAGGCGCACCTTCAAGGCAGAATCACGAGCGACCATTTTGGAGCGACTTACACTGCCGTCGCGAACCGTTGCCCGATCTGCTTGGTGTGCTCGCCGATCCCGGGCGCTCGGCGGGGAACGGGGACCGCGGGGTGGCATCGCCAGGGCAAGCCGGGAAGCTTCGGCGAGTTGTCGCGTCCGTCGATGGGCGTGACGAAGAAGTCGCGCGCGGCGAGGTGCGGGTCCCGGTAGAGGTCCTCCGCGGTCAGCGATGCGCCGGCGGGGATGCCAAGGGCCTGTAGCCTCATCATCGCCTCCATGTCGATCTGACCTGAGGCCCACTCCGTGATGGCCTCATCGATCCTGTCTTCGTTCGCCTTTCGCTCCGCATCACCCCATTTCCGCCAGTCGGAGGGCACGGAGATCAGGCCACACAGGGCACGCCATTGGGATTCATTGAGGACTGTCACGGCCAGCCACCGGTCGTCGCCCTTACAGCGGTACACGTTGTGGGGCGCGAACAGGGGATCGCGGTTCCCCGTCGGCGCGGCGATCCGCCCCTGCATCACGTAGTCGAGTATCGGCCCCGGCATCGTCATCAACTGGGTCTCGACCATCGACAGGTCAATGCGCGCACCCTTTCCCGTCCGGTGCCTGTCGTAGAGCGCCGCGACCGTGGCAAATGCCATGGCAAGGCCGCAGACGAAGTCGGTCCAGGCCATCCCAATCGAGGGCGGCCTGTCCGGAAGGCCGTTGAGACCGCTGAAGCCGGTGTAGCCCTGGAGCAGCGTGCCATAGGCGACCATGCCAGCTTCCGGTCCCGTGCGACCCATCCCCGATGCCGACGCGACGACGAGATCCGGTCGCAGCGCCCGCAACTGTTCATTGCCCAGACCGAGGCGCTCCATCACTCCGGTCGCGAAGTTCTCGACCACGACATCACTGTGCCTGATGATTTCACGGGCGATATCGAAGTCGAGAGGTGACTTGAGGTCCAGGGCGACCCCGAGCTTGTTCTGGCCCAGCACCTCATGCAGATGCCCTGGCCGGCTCGGATCCGGACGTCCGGGCGCCTCGACCTTGATGACTTCCGCGCCCATCGCCGCCAGGTATCTTGTGCACGCAGGCCCCGCTATGACCCAGCTGAGATCGAAAACGCGGACTCCTTCCAATGGAAGGTGCGCTCGGGGTCTTCTCCCGGCAGGGGCGCGCCCAGGACGTGCGCGGGGCTTCGGAAGCTCACTGTCCTGGCCTGCCTCCGGCCCCATGTTCCAGGCCGTCCTGGCCGCGGCTTCGCTAAGCGTGACTGGAGGACGCGCCTCGGGGAGTTCATCTTGAGGGAAGCCGAAGGGCGACCCCGGAACCGCGAGCATCCCCGCGTCCGGGTGCTCGACCGCACGGAAGAAACCGCGATGCGTGAGCTGAGGCGACCTCAGATGGTCCGACGGCGTTGCCCACGGGAAGCTCGGGACGTGGGTAGCCTGAGCCGCGGCCACGATGTCCGCCTTGCGATGCTTCCGGCTCCAGGCGGACATGAGCTCAAACAGATCGTCCCAGTTGGCGGCACGCGATGGCTTGTCCTTGAAGCGCGGTTCACCCACCCACACTGGGTTGCCCATGACGCCAATCCATGCCTGCCACTGGTGCTCTTCGCGCGGGGAGATTGCAACAAAGCCGTCGCTGGCCGGCAGGACGCAAACTGTCGTCCCGCCGCCATCAAGCTCGCGTCGCCGTGGCGCAAGCTTGCCTTCGAGCGCATAATGCGCCAGCTGCGCAGGGAACATCGACGCCATGGCTTCCTGCATCGAGACGTCGATCACGGACCCGGGCGCCGGCCGACCCTTCGACTGGCTCAGGGAGCGTCCGGCTTTGGGCTTTCCGTCGGAGGCGACACCGTAAAGGGCGATCATTCCGGCGCAGGCTGCCGTGACACCAGCCACGAACTCAGCCTGGCTGCCGTACGCGCGTACCGGAGGCGTCGATTCCGGTTCTTCGACCTGGCCGATCAGAAAGCGGGCGACCCCTCCGGTATGAAACGCGATCAGGTCGGAGCCTTCGAAGTCCCGGAACGGCCCGTTGAGACCGAACGGCGTGATGCAAACATTCACAAGTCCGGGATTCGCTTCGGCGACTGCTTCGGGCGATGTGCCGGCTGCTGCCATCTCACGGGGCGTCAGGTTCTGTACCAGCAGATCGGCCCGATGGACCAGGGTGAAGAAATTCGACCGCGCCGAGCGGTCGGCCAGGTCAAGCCTGACCAGGCGCTTGGACAGGTTCAGGGCCAGGAAAGTCCCGCTTAGCGCAGACTCATCGCGGCCCTGTGGGAACGGCCCGAATCTCCTGCATGGATCGCCCTCGGGTGGCTCGACTTTGATGACGTCGGCCCCGAGATCTGCAAATAGCCGCCCGCAGAACGAGACCGATATCCCGCCGCCGGCTTCCAGCACCCGAACGCCACGAAGGGGACCGGCGCCGCCAGCTGGCTCCTTTCCCATTGCAAGCGAGGATTGGGGCGCCTCGCCCCTCAGGGAGACGACCGGTGCATTGTCACCTCCTCGCCCCTCGTGGGAGAGGACCGCGCATTCCCTCCTCTCGCCTTGCGGGAGAGGAATGAGGAGAGGGGGCATTTATTCCAGACACGATCGCAGATTGTAGCGGTGGCGACGTAGCCCCTCCCGGGTGGGTTGCGGTCTCTCCGTAACAGGCTTAGGTTGTCCGCCACACCGCATGAATTTGGAGTCGACGATGGCCACCCTGATCGAGAAGAGAAACCACATCGCGTACATCACAATCGATAATCCGCAGCGGGCGAACGTTCTCGACCGCGAGACATCCGACCAGCTCGCGGCCGCGTGGAAGGAGGCGTGGGAGGACCACGACGTGCGGGTCGTCATCATCACCGGGGCCGGCGACCGCCACTTCTGTGCGGGACATGACCTGGGGCGCAGCGCAGATGTAACTGAAGAAGAGCGTGAATTCCTGTCGCTGGAGCGGTTCTTCTGGCCATTGTCCGGAACGGCTAACGGCGCACCGACAGGTGTCGATCCCCGCATGGGCGATCACTACCCGCAGATCTGGAAACCGGTTATCGGCGCGATCAACGGTTGGGCCGCGGGCGCGGGCTTCTATCTGACTCTGGTTTCGACCGACATCAGGCTTGCCTGCGCCGAGCACGCCCGGTTCAAGTACGCGCTCCTGTCCCAGGGTTGGGTTGGCGCGGGGCCGGGTGCGACCCATCTCATCCGGCAGCTGCGCTACGCGGACGCGATGCGCATCCTGCTCACGGACGAGCCCGTCGACGCGTCGGAAGCCCTTCGGATCGGACTCGTGAATGAAGTCGTACCGCACGACCGGTTGATGTCCCGCGCCGATGAAATCGCCGGCAATATCGCCAAATTGCCACCGGTCGCGGTCCGCATGATGAAGGAATTCCTGATTCGCTTCCGCGACGTCCCGGCCGAAACGGCGTGGCAGGTGCAGTGGCTGATGAACAACTTGCTTATGCAGGGCACGACCGATTCTGCGGAGGGGCGGGCGGCCTTCATCGAGAAACGCCCGCCGAACTTCACGGGGGGTCTCAGGAGGCGGGGCGAGCGATTCCCGGAGTTTTCACCCGAGCAGCGCCGCAGGCTCGATGAGCTGCGTAGGGCAGGGCAGTGGTAGGCGTGCCTTTTCGTCGCCCTGAACGTGGTGAAGGGCCTGTTGAAAGTCAATAGATCCTTCGCTTCGCTCAGGATGACAAGACGGGTCGGATGACAGGAGGGGTCTCGGATGGCGAGAGTGGACCCCCGATGACAGGAAGGGGCTCAGAGTCGTGGGCTGGCTCGTCAGCGGCAGAAACGCCTAAAGTTTCTCGAGCTCGAAGGAGAACGTCTCTGTCACGGGGTTCGCCAGCAGCTTCTGGCACATCTCGCGCACCTTGGCCTCGGCGGTGTCTCGATCATCGTCGTCGACGCGCACTTCCAGGTACTTGCCCGCCCGCACACTCCTCACCCCCTCGAAACCGAGGGATTTCAACGCCCTCGCAATCGTGACCCCCTGGGGATCGTTGACGGCGGGCTTGAGGCTCACCCGCACCCTGGCGAGGTAGGGCACTAGAACTGGTTGCCCGTGAAGCTCTCGGGGGCACGGTCCTGATACGCGTCGATGAATTCTCGGATCTTCGCCTCGTCGAATTCCTCGAGCTTGAGGAGGTGCCTCCAGGACACAATCGCGATCTTGCTGTCCATGTTTGGATAAGGCGAAAGAACGAACTGGGACACCCCGCCGCTCGGGATCGCTTTGAGCTGCTCGACCAGCTGCGGGCAGCCCTCAGGGCAGTTGTAGTGCAGACTGATGCCACCGTGTTCCAGGTTGTGCACGAGCGCCTCGTCGGCGATCACGTGGTCATAGATCCCCCAGCGGACTGGCGCGCCGTCGGGCGCTTCGGCGACAGGCAGCGTCCCCCAATGTGGACCGGAAGTGGCCGGCTTCGTCTTGTACCCCGACCAGCGCTCCCCGGCCGCGATATGCCCACGCCCTTCGTCTGGCAGGATCGGCACAGGCCCGCCAGAGTTGATGCGGTTTGCGCTGTGCGCGATGTTGCCTCTTGAGGACAGCCCTCCGGGCACAAGCAGGCTCGCGATGAACGCCGCGGCGACAATTATCGCCCCGGCGTAGATAAACATCCGGCGTCGCCGCTTCCGGCGGTCGCTCCGAACCCGTCGCTCGGCGCGGATCGCACCCTTCGTCATGCCCCGCCTATGGCCGGGGCGCGTGCTCGCCCGTCGAGTAGGTTCGGGGGCTTCTTTCTTTTCAGTTTCGGTTGTTGCCATTAATCGTCGCTATTGCTAAGAGCCAACCCTGTGATGATACGACCTTCGGCCCCTCGCCTCGGTTCGACAGGCTTTCCACAGCGTCTCCCGTAGGGCGAGTGGTTTCGCCCGAACACCCTTACCTGTTTGCGACGTCGCCGCCGCAAACTTCCTCTCCCATGGAGGGAGAGGCCGC
>JACQUF010000406.1 GCA_016210435.1 Chloroflexota bacterium | reverse complement strand
ACATGAGCGGTGTCGGCATCGAAGAATCCGGCGAGGCGCTCGCGGATGCCATCGTCAAGCTCCTGCGAACCCTGGGAATGCCGAACGGGCTGAAGGCGGTCGGCTACGGCCCGTCGGACGTCGACCGGCTTGTCGAAGGCACCCTGCCGCAGCACAGGGTCATCAAGCTGTCTCCGCGGCCGGTTGAGGCGGCCGACCTTCGCCGGATGTTCCTCGACTCTATGACGCTGTGGTGAGCTCGCTCGTTTGACTACGCGCAGCCGAATGGAAATACGGCATCTGGCGCCACTGTCGGCCATCCAACGTCGCCTCTCCACCAGGCAAATGGCCGCCCCATTGCTTGAAGAAGAACGCAACACCGGCAGCGATGCATTGATCGCGAAGAGATCGAATCCAGTCGGGATCCGGGAGCCGAGGCGGATGTCCGGGTCTTCCGCCTGACTCGCCACCAGCGATGACCCAGTCAATTCCACGATTGGCACGACCAAGCCAGCGTGAGAGGTCGAGGGGCCGAAGAAGCGGTTCGGCGGATACGAACCTCACTGAGGCCGGGTGTCGTTCCAACTCGTCCAGCCTCCAAGTGAATCGTTGATTCTCGATCGATACGCCTAGCCAGACGTTTTCATACCCTTCGCCCCAATCGGCGGGGAGTCCGCTGCCAATGCGCTCCGCTCGCTTGGTGAGTATCTGAAAGGTCAGATCGGGGCACGCGCGGATAACTCTCCACGCGTCTTCTCTCCATGGATCGGCATCCGGATGAAACCAATCTGACCAGGAGCAGGTGAACACAAGTGGTTTGACGCCTCTTTGTTGTGCCGTGTTTTGCCACGTGAGCGGCGCCTCAAAGGTGCCAGGCGATGCCCGGACCACAATCTCCGGGTCCCGGCCATAACGCCGCTGTTCGCGAAACATGTAACAAGAAGCGCAGCCGGGACTGACCTTCGTACAGCCTCGCCAGGGGTTCCACGTGGAATTTGTCCACTCGATGCCGGTGCGGTCACCCACGTCAAGCTCCTCGGTCGCGGTGTTTGCAGAATATGGCCGAGACGATCCTACCGCCAGTATCGTTTTGGGAGGCGAAGAACAGCCAATAGACAACGGCGCCGGTACTGTTCCGCATGGGGATCGGTGCGGGTACGTATACGAATCCGGCAATGTCGATCAGTCGCTCACGATAGGCGGTGACAATGTCCTCGGGTCGGCCGCGACGGGACGCGGGGTCTCCCCAGAGGCTTCCCTGTTGAGCGTTATATGCGGCATCGTGCCAGGATTCGTCTCCCCAGAACCGGGTCATGCGTCCGGCTTGTTCAGGCGACACGCCGGACTCGTTCCTCCACAAGACGTTTCGATTCATGTCCATCGTGGGGAAGTTGATGAAGATCTCGATGCTCTTGCTCTCCCCGGCTGCTTTAACGACTTGCCAGTCGAGATCCAGCCCATAGGGGTCCAGGAGGCACAGGCCCCTGCGATAGCGTTCGAATCTGACGAATGGAAAGACATCGTCGATAAGGATTCGGTTGCAGTCACCTTCCATTACGTGGACCGTCGGATTACCGACCGTCGCGGCCCTGAGGGCGTCAGCTCGTTCGCCGTCGAGGTCGATGAAGTAGTAATCCTTGAACGGTGGCGCTATCAGCAGTGCGTTCGTTGGGCTGCCGGGGACCATCGAGCCGGTCGTTCTTGAGATGTGATAGCCGGAACCGGCAAACGCGTCAATGTAGACGTGGTGAAGCCTGGGGGTTCGTTGCGCCGCCAATATCGTTGAGTACGCGGACGCATAGTCTCGAACGATGTCAAGCTTTATTTCAGTCCAACGACCGATTATGTCGCGCCTTGGAGAAGCTGACATCACCGCCTCGACGTCGGCCCATGGTAATTGGCAGGAACGAGGAGGAGAAAGAAGGCTGTGTCATAGGCGCTTGATGGGGAAGAAGCCGTGCACGGATCACTGGCACCCGCGGGGCTTGGAAATCGGAGTGCGCGCTGCCGCTGCTCTACAGCGCGACTTCGCCAGGCTCCTGCTTAAGCGAGCTGACGCGCAAGACCGAAAAGCCGAGGAGTCTGCCTTTGGCGTCGACCTTCCCCATGACCTGTTCGTTGGATGTCTCCCGGAAGTATCCGGGCTTCTGGTCGAAGATCACCTCCAGGTAGTCTCCTTCGGCGTCGTACCAGATCTTCACCTTTCGTTCGGCCATATCGTCGGGCCTCGTTTGCCGCTGCGGTGACCACTCTACCGTGGCCGTGCGTGTCTGCTAGGCCGGCGAAGTCACAGGCAGGCCCAGGTGCCTGGCGCGGTCCACCATACGGACGTCGTACGTGACCGGCATCTTCAGGTCGAGATAGATCGCGTTCACTGGCCGCGGCCTTCGACGACCAGCGCAGAATGCGGGCAAGCGGCAGAGGGGATCAGCACGGGCTCGATCTCGAGAAGGTCACCGTCGGCCGCCCGCACCTTCCCCTGCTCGATCAGCGCCGCAATGCCCTGCGAGGAGGTACCGACAAGAAGCGCAACCACGCGTCCATGGTCCGTGACCTCGAAGGTCTCTCCCATTGCGACTCGCCGGATGATCGCACTTGCCTACTGACCCAGCTCTCGGATGCCGACTCTCTCCATGTGCAACATAGTAGCCCAATACCTCAGCTAGACGTCTCTTTGTCCGATACGATCTCGTAGCGTATCGAACACGGCAGATGGCGAGGCGGGGTCATGAACGCAGCCGAGAACGCAGCGGAAGCCGAAGGGAAGAAGTACGCACGGCGTTGGTGGACGCTGGGCGTCCTTGCGTTGAGCCTTGTTCTCATCGGGATGGACAACACCATCCTGAACGTCGCTCTGCCTACCATCCAGCGGGAGTTCGACGCCTCAGCTTCCACCCTGCAGTGGATGGTCGACTCCTACATCCTTGTGTT
>JACQUF010000405.1 GCA_016210435.1 Chloroflexota bacterium | reverse complement strand
GTGAACCGATCAGTCGGCGTGGTTGGGACGAATGTCAGGAAAACCAGCGCGCTGATCATGATCATAGGCGCAGACTCGCCGATGGCCCGGGACAGCGCGAGGATGATCCCGCTCATGATCCCCGGGATCGCCTGCGGCAATACGACCCCCTTGACTACCTGCCAGCGGGTGGCGCCTAGAGCAAAGCCCGCCTGGCGGTAGGATCGCGGGACTGCCCTGATCGCCTCTTGTGAAGCGATGATCACGATCGGCAGGACGAGCAACGTCATCGTCAGTGCGCCCGCAAGGACGCTGCGGCCCATCGAAAACAGTTGCACGAACACGGCCAGGCCGAGCAGGCCGTAAATGATCGAAGGCACGCCAGCCAGGTTCGAGATATTCACCTGAATGACGCGGGTGGGCCAGTTGTTGGCCGCAAATTCCTCCAGGTAGACCGCGGTGGCCACGCCGATCGGAATTGCAAAGACCACGGTAAGCGCCAGGATCCAGATCGACCCGATCAGAGCCGCGAGTATCCCCGACTGGCTCGCGCGGCGCGACGGATAGCTCGTGATGAAATCCCAGTCGAGCCAGGGCAGGCCATCCACGAGCACGTCGATCAGCAAAGTCAGAAGCCCGGCTATGCCGACGACCACCGAGAGAAAGAACACCGCGAGAAAGACTGCATCCCGTATCCGCCGGTACCTGTCCCGCCGGGCCCGCGCCGCGCGTATCGCCTCGAAGGAAATTGACGGATCCGTGCTGGGGCTGCTCACGCGTAGCGCTCCGCGAACCTGCCGATCAGCCAGCGCCCAAATATGTTCATGACCAGCGTCATCAGGAACAGGAGCAAGCCGACGGCAAAGATCGTCTTGAACTCCAACGTCCCCTGGGGAGTCTCGCCGAGGCTGATCTGCACGATATAGGCGGTCATCGCCTGAATGCTTTCGAGCGGATTGAAAGTCAGCTTTGGCGTCGAGCCTGCCGCGATGACGACGATCATCGTTTCGCCGACCGCCCGTGATAGCGCCAGGATGAACGAGGCCACTATTCCGGGAAGGGCCGCAGGCACGACAACCTTTGTCGCCACTTCGAATCGCGTGCCGCCCAACGCGTAGGCGCCGTCGCGCAACGAGCGCGGTACGGCGATCATCGCGTCCTCGCTGAGAGTCGACACCATGGGCATGATCATGATCCCCATCACGAGGCCAGCGCTCAGTGCGTTAAAGACAAGCATCTCAGGGAAAACCCGCTGCAGAAGGGGCGTCACGAAAGTGAGCGCGAAATACCCGTACACGACCGTGGGTATCCCTGCCAGGACTTCCAGGACCGGTTTGATGACCCGACGCGCGCGGTCCGGCGCGTACTCAGACAGAAAGATCGCGCTTGCAAGCCCGACACTGATCGCCGTTACGCCTGCAATCACCGCGACCAGCAGCGTGCCGACGACCAACGGCAGCACGCCGAAGTGCTGGGGATCGAAAAGTGGAGTCCACCTGGTACCGGTCAGGAACTCAACGATCGAGACTTCTCTGAAGAAGCCGACCGACTGCGCGATCAATGTCCCGATGATGGCGGCCGTGGTGATTATCGAGACGAGCGCAGCAGTTCTCAGCAGATAGCCGACGGCCCTCTCTTCCCAGACGAGGGATCGCCGCCGCGGCCGGGCTATGCCGGGGGGAACCGTTTCGACCGGCTTCAGCACTGGCAGGGCCGTGGCGTATGAGTCACGGGAAGCTTCAATCGGCGATCCGCGCCTTTGCGGCCTGGTAATCGCTTTCTGGCAGCGGCACGTATCCTACCTCCGAGACCAGATCAACCGCCGACTCGAGGTAGTATCGGACGAACGCCTTCACTTCCGGACGTTCGATCGCCTCCTTGTTCACGTAGATATAAAGCGGTCTCGAAAGCGGTGCATAGCTCTGGTTTCGGATCGTCTCCTCCGAGGGGACCACGCACCCCTTTCCACCGTCGATCGCCACTACGTTCAGGATCTGGCGGTTTTCGGCGTAGTAGGCGTAGCCGAAATACCCCAGGGCATGGCGATCTCCCGCAACCCCGTAGACAAGTACGTTATCGTCCTCGCTGGCGGTGAAATCCGCCCGGCTCGCATCCTCTTTCCCGACGATCGCCTCTGTGAAGTAGTCGAAGGTCCCCGAATCGGTTCCCGGCCCGTAGAGTTCGAGACGCAGGTCGGGAAACTCGGGGCGGACTTGTCGCCAGTTGCGGACGCGGCTCTCAGGCGCCCAGATCCGTTTGAGCTCCGCGACAGTCAGGCACGTGACGAACTCGTTGCGCGGGTTCACCAGGACCGCGAGCCCGTCGAATGCCACGGCTATCTCGACGAATTCGATGCCATTGGCCTTCGCCTGATCGACCTCGGACTCCTTGATCTTGCGCGAAGCGTCGGCGATCTCGATCTCTCCGCGGACGAATCGCTTGAAGCCCCCTCCAGTCCCGGAGATGCCAGCCGAAATCTGGACGCCCGGCTGCCCCTTTCGGAACTCCTCGGCCATTGCCTGTGTGATCGGGAATACCGTGCTTGACCCGTCAATTTCGATGGACCCGCTCAGGACGGGCCCCTCAGCGGCGCCGCCACCTCCCCGGCAGGCCAGCGCAAGGACTGCGAGAGTTGCCGCGGCGAATAACCAGGTCCACCGATGGAAGGATTTGGCAATGTGGATCAACGCGGCCGGCTGAGCCATCAACCGGCCGAGCGGTTTAAGGAGATCCTCCGTTCCACCCAGAATGACCTCCCGCGAGTCGGCTTGAACAGACTATGTAGTCAGGCGGCGGTACAGGTGCGGCAGGCGCTTGGGCAACAGGCGGACATCCGACAGGACTTCGTAGCTCATGTCCTGCATCATCGTCTTCAGGTAATCGTGCCCGGCCTTGTCGACCGTCAGGCAGAACGGCATGATCCCGTTCCGCTTGGCCTCGGTGAGGGCGACTTTGGTGTCGTGGACCGCGTATTCCTTCTCGACACCTTCACGGCTGTAGCCCCGGTCCTGCGGCCTTCCATCCGAGATCATGAACAGGATCTTCGAGCGGGCTTCGGACTCGAGCAGCCGGAGGGCCGTGTGTCTTATCGCCGGGCCCATGCGCGTCGCGTGCAGCGGGGCGATCCGGTCGATGCGTCGCGGGATCGCCTGGGAGAACCGTTCCTTCAGGTCCTTGATCACGTAGAACTCGACGTTTTCGCGGCCGTACCCCGAGAACCCGTAGATGCCATAGGTATCGCCCAGCATTTCCAGGGCGTTCACGAGCAGAACGATGCTCTCTTTTTCGATGTCCACGATCCGCTTGTACGATCGCCGAAGCCCTTCGGCGCGCCTCGAGCGTAGCCAGACCATGTACTCGACCGGATCGTCAGGCGCGCCCCAGTCGTCGCC
>JACQUF010000404.1 GCA_016210435.1 Chloroflexota bacterium | reverse complement strand
TCCCCCTCCTCTGGAAGGAGGGGGTCTGGGGGTGGAGGGAAAGGCTCGGACTGAGGCCCCCCACCCTCTCACTCCCTCCCTCGGGGGGGAGGGAGTTTCCTGCTGATGGGGGACGGTCGAGTCAGCCCAGGCGGCCCGTGAACGGAGCGAGCTTTCACCTGGAGGAAGGTCGATGGATCCCACCAGGTTCACGGTGGCTAGCTTAACGTCAGCAGGCGGAAGGTCGGCCCTAGAACCCCGGCGGCGGCGTGATCTGGACGGCCTGCCCGAAATTCGAGAACGTCATCACGAGATCGAAGTCGGCTGGGCCCGTTGGAAGGGGTACCTGGGCGCCTTGCCCGGTTCCGCCAGTGCCACCGAGATCAAGCTTCCCCGCCATCGTCACCTTGCGCGGCAGCAGGTCTTTGGTCCCAACGAAGAGGTCGAACTTCAAATCGCCCCCCTTCAGGTCCAACTCTTCCGCCTTGATCGTGCCGCTGTAGTGGTACGCCGGGGCACCATCAATTGTCTCGGTCCCCACCAGCTGGAAATCTGAGACAGGGGAATCTTCACCGAGGATCGTCTCGGTCAGGATATCGTCGGGCGTGATCGGTGCGACGCCGCTGTCGCCCGAGCTCTCCTGCCACTGGCCGGTCTGCGGGTCCTTCACCCATGATTTGTCGCCGATTTGCACGAACTCAGTTTCGATTGCGAAGCCAAGGATCGCGACCGACATGGCGCCCCGCACGCTGTTCGGCGCCTGGAAGTCGCCCTTGAACGTGAACGGCACATCCAGGGTCAGC
Source organism: Chloroflexota bacterium (assembly GCA_016210435.1). Classification (GTDB taxonomy): domain Bacteria; phylum Chloroflexota; class Dehalococcoidia; order Lucifugimonadales; family Lucifugimonadaceae; genus VGZT01. Next base: position 2,658 of record JACQUF010000404.1, on the reverse strand, counting down.
CCCTGGCTCGTGAGGGTCGTGTCCATCGTCATGTCGACATGGAACGACTTCGCCTTCTCGATCGCCGCGGTCATGGCTGCCGCAAGCTGTTCGGGCGACGGCGCGGCTTGCGGCGTCGGAGTGGGCGTAGGTGTCGGAGTCGGCGTTGCTGTCGGCGCCACGGTCGGAGAAGGTTCGGCCGCGGGCGCGGCAGGCTCGCAAGCTAGAGCCAGAAGGGCGAACACGGCGACCAGCAGAACGGCCACCTTGCGGATCATTGAATCTGTGCCTTTCGATGCATCGTGCTAGCGTGCACGACCCGCCTATTGTCCCCCGCGAACCTGATCAGCCCAAGGTGACTACGCGGCCGGTTACCTGTGAATTACGCGCAGGTTTGGTCTCGGTGGTTCTGTTGTAGATTGTGGCCGATCTTGCGGCCTTCCGCGCCGGCCTGCGAACACGACGCCCCGAAGGAGGCCTCGGTGAACGAACGCATTGGGTTCATCGGACTGGGGATCATGGGGACTCCGATGTCCCGGCACCTGCTGAACGCCGGGTTCCAGGTCACCGTCTGGAATCGGACGCCGGCCCGCGCGAGGCCGTTGGTCGAAGCGGGAGCCGGGCAAGGCAAATCGCCTGCCGACGTCGCTGCCCGTTCCGACATCATCATCACGATGGTCGGGGACTCCTCGGACGTCGAAGAGGTAATCGCGCGCAAGAATGGCGTGATCGAGGGGGCGAAACGCGGCTCGGCCGTGATCGACATGAGCACGATTTCGCCCGTGACGAGCCGCATGCTGGCATTGAAGCTGGCTGAGAAGGGCGTCCAGATGCTTGATGCGCCTGTCACAGGTGGCTCCGCGGGTGCTCAGAACGCTACCCTGTCGATCCTCGTCGGCGGAGATAAAGCGACCTACGAGCGCTGCCTGCCCGTCTTTCAGAAGCTCGGAAAGAACATCACGCTGGTTGGCCCGAACGGCGCAGGACACACCGCCAAGCTGGCGAACCAGATCCTCGTGGCCGGCTGCATGAGCGGCATCGCAGAGGCCATGGTCTTTGCGAAGAAGGCGGGGCTGGACCTCGGGGTCTGGTTCGAGGCCGTGAAGAACGGCGCCGGGACTTCATGGCACCTGACAACCCAGGGGCCGAAGGTCCTTGATGGCGACTTTTCTGCCGGGTACATGGTCAAGCACCACCGGAAGGACCTTCGGCTCATCCAGGAAACCGCTCACGAAATGGGCGTTCCCCTTCCCGTGGCGAGCGCGGTCCTGCAGCTATACCGCGCGCTCCAGTCCATGGGCGGCGACGAGCTGGGCCACCAGGCGCTCGTTAAGGTGTATGAGAGCCTCGCAAGAGTAGAGGCGCGGCGCTAACGCGTGCGTCCGTGGTCTCGTCATCCTGAGCGAAGCGAAGGATCTTTTCTCTACGAATTGATCGTGCAGCTCCAGGAACCTTCCTCGGTCCGGCGCCTAACCGGAACGACGGACGCGTTCGCGCTGCCAGTCCGAAACTATCCTTACGTCATGCGCGAAAGCCAGCTCGGGAAGCTTTGCGGCCTCGAAGAGTCCGACTTCAAGGGCCTCTAGACCAGCTTTGATCTCGCCGCCGGTGACGGTGACGTCGTACACGGCGAGCACGACCGCGATCCCCTGCTCGGAATACAGGCCGACCAGCCAGTTGGCGCGGACCTCCAGGCCGGTCTCCTCGCGGACCTCGCGTTCGATCGCCGCCTCGACGACCTCGCCACGGTCCACGTAGCCAGAGGGAAAGCTCCATTTGCCCAGCGCCGGCTCGATTCCCCTGCGAACCAGTACGAGCCGTCCTTCGAATGCGACGAGGGCAGCTGCCGCAAGCTTGGGGTCGACGTACGCCACGCGGCCGCACACCGTGCAGATAGCCCGCTTGCCGGCAGGCGCGGCGAGCAGGCCGCCACAGGCCGTGCAGTATGCCGGTTGTCCTTCCACCCACATTTCCGAATGGCTCCCGCCAGCGTCTCGGTCAGCCACGCACGGTAGCAAAAAAGCGGACCGCGGCAACGAGCGTGGTCCGCTTTACAATCCCACGGTGCTATCTCGACTCAAGGACCGGCTTGCTCGAAACGATACCGCTCGCGCCGTCCTGGACCTCAGCTGGCGTAATCGTGGCCGCCTCGTCTTTCGGCTGCTCCGAGACCGGCGTGTGCCCCTTCTGGCGAGGGCGATCATCCCGCTACTGGTCCTTTACCTCCTGAGCCCCATCGACCTCATCCCCGATTTCATCCCTGTCCTCGGCTACGCCGACGACCTGCTTGTGCTGGCGCTCGCGGTCTGGGCATTCGCGAAGCTGGCGGACCCGGCCATCGTGCGGGAGCACGCGTCCCGATTGATGCGGGAAGCGGGAGTCGGACCAATAGATCCTTCGCTTGGCTAGCCAATCCCGAGGTACGCTCGCCTGATCATCTCGTTTGCCTGGAGTTCGGCCACCGTCCCCGACAGCACCAGTCCGCCCGTCTGCAGCACGTACCCGCGGTCGGCGACCTGTAGCGCCATCCTTGCGTTCTGTTCTACGAGCAGGATCGTTGTGCCTTGCTCATGAAGCTGCTTGATCGTGTCGAAAATGGCGTCGACGAGTACCGGCGCCAGCCCCATCGATGGTTCATCAAGCAGGAGAAGCTTTGGCGCGGCCATTAGCGCCCTGCCG
>JACQUF010000412.1 GCA_016210435.1 Chloroflexota bacterium | reverse complement strand
CGCACGATGCGCGTTCCTGCGACCATGTTCGTCAGCTTGGAAACGCTTAGCCAGCGGGGGACGGTGAAAAACCCGCAATCCGGCACAATGCGCGCCTTGTCGGCCGGTGCGTACTTGAGTAACTGCCGGATTCGACCGGCGATCAGGTCGGGCGGCTCCTGGAAGAAACTCTTGACATCGACCACCCCGGCGCCGATATCGAACTTCTCGGTGATCTTTGCGCACAGCTTGAGTTCTCGAAGCTCCCGGTTGGCAAATTCGAACACGAGTTCATCCGCTTCCGCGTCCATGATTGCCGGGAACAGAGATTCGTAGGTGCGTTCAAATCGAGCGCGGCTCGCCAGGTTGCCGAAGCAGATATGCAACGCGATTCGGGCTTTTACGCCCTTCACGGTGCGGTTGAAGAGGTCTACATAGTCTTTTGCAGACCCCCCGATGATCGAATGGGACGGCTCATCGATCTGGACGTAATCGGCGCCGGCTTCCACAAGCGCCTTCAACTCGGCATTGATTACATCGACGAACTCGTTGGCGAGCTCGAGCCGGTCCTTGTACACGCTCGGGCGTTCCCGGATGTGGATGGAGATGGTCACGGGCCCGGGGCAGGTCGCCTTTATTCGGTGAGTGGCCTGGCGGCGGGCGTAGGTGAATTCTTCGACGATGCCCAGGCCATGCGGAACCTTGATTCGCTCGACCGCCTGGTACCGCGGCACGCTGTCGTAGCCTTCCGGGCCGAGCTTGCGCAGCGGTCCCTGTGACTGGAGGCCGGTCATGCGCCGGTAGAAGCTCTGGACGAACTTCCAGCGACGCATTTCGCCGTCCGAAACGATGTCGACGCCCGCGCGTTCCTGATCGCGGATGGCCAGATTCACCGCGTCGTCCAGAAGCTCCCGCTCGTCTGTCGGGCCAAACCGTCCCGCGTCGATCATTTCCAGCGCCGCGTATACCCAGCCGGGCAGGCCGTGGCTACCGATCACGCTGGTGGGCAAGATTGGCAAGGGTTGTGTATACACCGGAAATTCGGCTCCCAGGGAACTGGTACTTTGCCGACGCAATCGTACAAGCAATGGGTCGAGGCAACGCTTCGCAATCAGTTACAGTTCCGGGTGTAACTTCCTGCGGCCCGTTGTGGATATTGAGAAGGGCTCGTGAAGCGGAATAGTTGGAGACCATGTCCGTGCCACCAATAAATTCAGCAGATCAGGCCACAGAGAAAGCGGTTCAATTCCTCAAGCGGCATTTCGCGTTTCAGCAGCCGAAAAGCGCCAAACAAGTGAACGGCGAATGGATTGTCAAAGTCAACGTTGGCCTATTTTTCGAGCAGATCGCGACCGTAACGATCGACGCCAAATCTGGAGAAGTAACCGCTTACGACGCATGATTAACGCACAACCCGGATCATTCGACTATCGGGCGAAGCTGGCCAGATATCTATTCAATGCCCGACGGTATATGGAGAATGCCTTTCGGTTGATGGACCAAGGCGAACTGGAAAAGTCGGGCGAGTGTGTCTGGGGCAGCATGGCGGCCGCGCTGAAGGCGGTTGCCGTGTACCGGGGCATTCGACTCCCCAGTCATCGACAAGTACGGGAATATGGCCGGGTAATCGCGCGCGATCTGCATGATCCCGAAATCTGGAGTGCCGTGAATGCGGCAGAGTTGCTCCATGTCAATTTCTACGAATCCGATCGGACTCGCAGCGATGTTCTCGGCACGATCGAGCAAGTACGACCGGTAATTGGAAAGCTCCTGGGCCTGATCCCGAAGGGTGTCGTTGAGACACTGACCTTGCCAGCGATAGAAGATGATTCGCAAATGGACCATTGACTAGAAGCCACTCCGGGAAACGAGGAGTTAGCTGAAGATGCCTGGCAAGAAAGTCGTTGTCCTGGGCGGAGGATTCGGGGGCGCCAGAGCTGCGATCACCGCGCGCCGGTTGCTCTCGCCGGAGCACGAGGTAACGCTGATTGATCGCAGTCGCCGGACATATATCTGCGGCTCGATGCCGCTCCTGATCGTCGGCGAGAAGGACGCTTTGAAAGCGAGCCGGTCGCTCGGTCAGATCCGGAACCGCGGCGTCAAATACGTGCAGGCGGAAGTCACGCAATTCGACCCCGAAAATCGCGTCCTGCGCACCGGACCCGCCAAGTATGAATATGACTATCTGGTGCTCGCCGCTGGCGCCGAGTACGACTGGGACGCCGTACCGAACGCGCGCGCCGCTTATTCGTTTTACAACCTTGACACCGCCCGCCGGCTCCGGCGCGCCCTCGCTGCATTCAACCGGGGAAAGATCGCGATTGCGATCTCTGGGCTCCCTTACAAATGTCCGCCCGCGCCGTTCGAGGCCGCGATGATCATCCGGTGGGCGCTCGAAGAGTCCGGTCGCTCGAACGGGAGCGAGATCCACCTCTTTACCCCTGAACCGGCACCTATTCCAGTGGCAGGCCCGGAGGCGAGCGCGTGCGTAGCGGCCGATCTTGCATCGAGGCGAATCCAGCTTCACCCGAACGCAGGACTGAAGGAGATCACGGCCGACGGCAGGGCCGCCTCGTTCACCGATGGATCGAACGTCGAAGCGGACCTGATCATCACGGTGCCGGTCCATCGCGTCGCACGGGTAGTCGCCGAGTCCGGCATCACAGACGGCAAAGCGTGGGTGCCCGTAAGCCCTGCATCGTTGGAGACGGCTCGAACCGGCGTGTACGCGATCGGTGACAGCAACATGGTGATGATGGCAAATAGCAGGGCATTGCCAAAGGCCGGAATCTTTGCCTCCGCTCAGGGAGAGGTCGCTGGACGGAACATCGCGGCAGCGATCAACGGAACCGCGCCAGCGAAGTTCTCCGGTGAGGGATATTGCTTCATTGCCTATTCGGGGCGGGAGGCGGGCCGAGTGACCGGTAACTTCCTGGCGCCGGGCAAGCCGGAGGTCGAATTCGAGCAGCCTTCGCGGAGCGGATTCAGGGCAAAAGAACGGTTCGAGTCTGACTGGCGCCGCTTCCGGCTCTAGCCCGGGGCCAAAACCCTATTCGCTTCCCGCGGCGCTCGACCCTTGGCCCCCACGTGGTGGTATCGTTTCGCCACCATCGGCCAGTTAGCGGGGAGGAGACTCATGTGCGTCCCATTTGACTCCCGTCCTCCGATCCAGCCCATTTCAGGCGCGGCGGTCAGCACGAAGGACCTCACGCTGACCTCGAAAGACGGCACGAAGCTCGCCGCATTCCTGGCCAGCGGCGGGCGGCCAGGGACTCCGGGCGTCGTCGTGCTGCCCGATGTTCGCGGGCTCTTCCATTTCTATGAGGAGCTCGCACTGCGATTTGCTGAACGCGGCTATGACTCTATTGCGATCGATTATTTCGGTCGCACCGGTGGCGTCGGCAAGCGCGATGAACAGTTCCCTTTCATGGACCACGTCGCGAAGACGAAGGTGGACCAGATCAGCGCGGACGTCGGTTCTGCTGTTTCCGAATTGCGGAAGGGCCAGGGTAACTCGAACCGGCCTGTCTTCACGGTTGGCTTCTGCTTCGGCGGGTCCAATTCGTGGATCCAGGCGACGGCCGGCCACGGCCTGAAGGGCGCCATCGGCTTTTACGGCCACCCGACCCGCCAGCAGCGGGACGGGACGTCGCCCGTGATAGACCGGGTCAAGGACATCAAATGCCCGATCCTCGGCCTGATGGGTGGCGCCGACCAGGGGATACCGGTCGAAGAGGTTGAAAAGTTCCGCGCCGCGCTTGCGCAGAACAAGGTCCAACACGAAATCAACATCTATCCGGGAGCTCCCCATTCGTTCTTCGACCGGCGGTTCGCCGATTTCAAGAAGGAATGCGACGACGCCTGGCAGAGGGTGATCGGCTTCATCGAGAAGAACTCGAGGTAGAACAGCCCGCGTGTCATCAGTCGAGCAGCCCGTTTTTCTGACAGGCAAGGACAGAAAGGGCGACTGGGCGAAATTCGTCGAGGAGGCCCATCCGGGCGTCCACGACGGCAACATCGAGCTCCAGATCCTGATGGGGCCGGATAGCAAGTTCCAGAGATACGGGCTGGGAAACCTGCGATCGAGGCGGCTACAGATTACGCGGAGCGTGTATGCGCCGGGCGGCTGGACAAAGCCGCACGTCCATCCGGATCACGAGCATGCGTACTACGTGATTCGCGGCCAGGCTCTCGTCAAGGTCGGTAACGAAGAGCGTGTGCTCGGTCCCGGCGAAGTCGCATACATCCCGAAGGGGACACCGCTCGGCTACAGGTCACACGGCTCGGAACCGGTCGAGCTACTCGATATCCACGCGTACGAAAAGGACGACCCGTAGGTTCGCCCCTCACCTTCATCCTTCCCCGCAAGGGGAGAGGCCGTAAGTGGGGATCGGACCCTTCCGACGCCAAGCATGACGCCGGTCACCTCGTCCCCACACAGGGCAAACAGGCGGACAGGACAGAAACAGAGAGGGCCCGGCGGACCGGGCACTCTTTATCGGGCAAACCGGGAATACCAACGAACGGGCTATGACCCGTTGCGGGAAATCGCCTCCAGGATCCGGGCAGGCTTGATTGGCTGCTCAAGGAACCGTATCCCCAGAGCGTCATGCAGCGCGTTGGCAACCGCAGGCAGCGGCGGGGCAAGCGGCACCTCTGCGACGCCTCGCACTCCGTACGGATGGAGCGGGTTCGGAACCTCCACAATGATCGCCTCGATCTTCGGCATGTCGAGAGCGGTCGGCATCCGGTAATCGAGGAAACTGGAGTTGGCCATGACGCCCTGCTGGGTCATGAAGTATTCTTCGTATAGCGCCCAGCCGATCCCCTGCACCGCACCCCCCTGCATCTGTCCTTCAACATAGGCTGGGTGGATGGCACGGCCGGCATCCTGGATTGCCGTGTAACGAAGGATGTCCACTTTTCCAGTGTCGGGGTCTACCTCCAGATCGCAGATCCCAAGGGCAAAACTGTTGCCTGCCGTAGACAGATCGACTGACGCGGTGGACGTCACCGATCCGCCGGTCCCCTCGAGCTTGGCGCACAGCTGCTTGAACGTGAGACTCAGTGCAGGGTCAGACTTCGAAAAGAACGCCCCGTCCTTGAAGTCGATGTCTTCGACTTTCCGTTCCCAGATGAACGCGGCCCGCTCCTTGAGAGAGTCGACGAGCTTCATGGCCGCGTTGTACGCAGCGAGTCCGGTGGCGTACGTGGTCCGGCTGCCGCCCGTCACGCCGGTGAAGCCGATGCTGTCGGTATCCGGGATGCTTGGCCGCACGTCCTCGGCCGGTATTCCGAGGGCTTCAGCCGCCTGCATCGCGATCGACGCCCGGGTTCCGCCGATGTCGACCGAACCCTCGTTCATGAACACTATGCCGTCGTTGTTGACCGCGAGGTCGCACGTGGATTTGCCGCCACCGTTCATCCAATAGCCGGTCGCAAAGCCTCGTCCTCTCAGCCTGCCGTTTAGGCCACGCTTCTCGAGCGGCGTGTTCCAGTGTTCCGATTTCCTGGCGGTCTGCAGACAGTCGATCAAGCCGACCTTGCGGAACGTCGGCCCGTCGGCTCTGCGCGTTCCCTCGTGAGAGGCGTTCCAGAGCCGGAACTCGATTCTGTCCCAGCCCTTCTTCTCACAGATCTCGTCGACGACCGCCTCTGTCGCGAAAGCGACCTGAGGCGAACCCGGCGCGCGGTAGGCGGCGGATTTCGGTTTGTTGACCAGGATGTCATAGCCATCGATCCGGGTATTCAGGATGTTGTAGGCCGCAAGCACGCAGATCCCGCCAGCACCCACCGCCGAGCCCGGGAAAGCGCCCGCTTCGAAGCGGATGACGACTTCAGAGGCCAGAATCTTGCCCTGATCATCGACACCCATCTTCACCCTGACCTTTCCACCGGGCGCGGGTCCGGTCCCTTCGAAGACGGACTTGCGGTCCATCACCATCTTCACCGGGCGACCGGTCATCTTCGAAAGGACCGCCGCAATCGGCGGGAGATAGATCACTGTTTTGCCGCCGAAGCCGCCGCCGATCTCGACCGGCATAACTCGAATGCGCGATTCCGGAAGACGCAGGATGCCTGCCGTCTGGGCACGTACTCCGAATGAGCCCTGAGTGCTTGACCAGATCGTCACGCGTCCGTCCGGCTCCCACATCGCAGTTGCGTTGTGCAGCTCGATGTAACCCTGGTGGACCATCTGGAGGCTGAACTCGCGGTCGACCACCAGTGAACACTGCCTGAACGCAGCGTCGGGATCGCCGAATTCGTGGCGGAAGTGCCTGGCGATATTCGTGTTCTGTACCTTCTCGCCCAGGTGATCACCCACCAGGTCTTCGAGAAGAATCGGGGTGCCCGGGGCCGTCGCCTCGTCGACGCTCAATACTGGTTTGAGCGGCTCGTACTCGACCTTGATTCTCTTGACCGCCTCGCTCGCGGTGTTTCGGTCGACCGCAGCCACTGCGGCCACCATGTGGCCCTTGTAGAGGACCTTGTCTTGGGCAAGGATGTTCATGCTAGCCCGGCGGAAGTTCACGACGCCTTCGCCAGCGTCGATCTCCTTTGCTTCCGCGGCGGGAAGGTCGGCATGCGTGATCGTCGCGAGCACGCCCGGGAGCTTCTGAGCCTCGGTCGTGTCGATGCTCTTGATTCGGGCGTGCGCATACGGACTGCGAAGCACTTCGCCCCAGATCATTCCTGGCAGCCGGATGTCACCGCCATAGACCGCGCGGCCCGTGACTTTCTCATATCCGTCATGCCGAATCGGCCGTGTGCCGATCACCTTGAATGACTGGGTCGAAGGATGTTCTGGAGTAGCGACCATTTTTACCGTGTCCTCTGCTCGCTCCAGGTTGCCGGTAGGAGCGAAGCGACCCGGCTATTCTACCGACTTTGCGCTAGCGGGACTTTCCGGAGTTAATTCGCGTGTTCCCTTGCGGGGGCCGCTGGCTGCGCTTGCCGTTTAGGCGCTAGT
>JACQUF010000411.1 GCA_016210435.1 Chloroflexota bacterium | reverse complement strand
GGTCTCCGACGCCCCAGACGGCCGGGAGATCAGCCTCGATATCCGGGAGTGAGATTTCGAGTCTGGTCTCAGCACGTGGGGCCGATATCGCTGGAGATACTACAGACGCTGGCTCTGCAGCTCGGTCTTTCGGATGTCGCTGGGCCGCGGCGGAGCGATCATCGAGCGGCTTTCCCCCGGCCATACGCCTTCTCGCAAACACGGCCCCGATCCATCCCAAGGCGGCGCCGGCAGCGATCGCGACGACAATCATCCCGATCGTCGTGAAACTGATCCCCGATTTCGATATTTCCACCCGCGCGCTGGCCTGAGCGGGCGCCAGGCCGTCGTCGCCCCCGAACGAGGCGAATACCTCGTAGGTGCCTGTCGATTCGAAGCTGAAATCGGCGCTGAATGCGCCATCTGAACCTGTCGCCACTTCGGCGGCACCCGGCGTTGCTACAGCGCTGATAAGACGCATCTGCTTGCCCTCGATGCCCCTTCCGCCGGCGTCCCTGAGCGATCCCGAAACGGTGATCGCATCGCGTAGCCCGGCTTTGGAGGGTACCCGCAGCTCGAGGCGCGGTTGGGCCAGGACCTGGAAATCGCCGCCGCTGCGTGCCGTCGCGAGCAGCGCTTCTGTCTCGTGAACGACTTCGAGCCGGTGGCGGCCGGCAGTGCCAGTTGGCAGCGACCGCTGGAAGCGGCCATCTGGCCCGGCCTTGATCCGTGCGATCTCGGCCCCGTCGACCAGGACCTTCAAGGGCCTGTCGGCGAGGGCCTCGCCACTTCGTAGCCGAACAAGACCCTTCAGTTGAGCTCCCGATCCCGCGGCAAACCGGAGCGGCCACTCGAGTTGGATCTCGACCGGCGATCTGGCGACTACCGCCAGAGTTGCGGTTTTCGGCAGGTTTAATTCCCGGCCGGCGAATGTCGCTACCAGTTCGTAGCTGCCCGCCTGCCGGAACGTGTGCTCGAAACCGAACTCACCGTCGCGGTCTGTCGTGGCCCCATATCGGGCGTCGCCGATCTGCACGGCGACCTCCGCGCCTTCAATCGGCTGGCCGCCCTCGGTCGTGAGCGATCCCGAGAACCGCGCAGCCTCGCCCACAAGCGGATCGGCGGGACCGCGGAGAAGAATATTGGTGCCGGAAAAGACCTCGATTTCGGGATCGCTCCATGACTCGGCGAACCGGTTGTTGCCGGCCGTGTGCGCGATTACCTGGTATTTGCCCACGGGAAGCTCGGACGGGACCAAGATCTGGACCCGGAACCGGCTCTGCGTGACAGACCCGGTGCCGACAAGCGTCCCGCCGTTCGCCTTCTCAGTGTTGATGAATATCTCCGATTTCAGCCCCGAGACGACTGCGCCGTTCGCCGCTGCTACGACGCCCTCAACGAACGCAACCTGCCCGGTGCGCAGACGTGGCGGGTCGATGCCCGTGATCTCGGTCGTCGTGTCGATCAGGCCGGGTGGGCGGGGCGTCGGCGAGGCCGAAGGGGTCGGCGACGGCCGCGGTCCGGGCGAGCCTCCAGGGCCAGTGCCCGTTGGAGGAGGCAACCCTGGCGGAGGTGTCATCCCTCCTGGTAGGCCCCCCGCCCCTCCAGTCCCGGGTATGCCGGTGCCTCCGGTCCCTGATGTGCCACTTCCGATTCCTGACCCGGTACCACCACCGACCGGCGGCACCGGGAGGTCGGCCGGCGGACGCGGGAGGTCGCCGGGCGGGGATATGTCCGCGCCGCCGGTACTGTCGCTACTCCCATCGGATGCAGGCGGGGGCACCGGCGGGAGGACAAGGCCAGCTGCAGGCCCGGTGGACGGCCCGGTAGCGGCCCCAGGTAGGAGCACAGTTGGAGTTGGTAGCGCCGGCTGGATATCACGGGCCAGGGCCGACCCCTGAAGTGGCGGGGCCTCCTCACCAAGCTCCCTGGCGACAGGGCTGGTCCCTCCCGATTCTTCGGTGCGCGCGGCCACTCCTTCCGGCGGCGTCGGGTCGAACGCGACCCAGCCCAACGGCGAAAACGCTACTTCGGCCCACTGGTGCGCCTGGTCGGTGCGGACGGTCTGCTCCGAATCGGTCGGCGAGATCGCCCATCCTGACACCGTCCTGGAGGGCAGGCCTGCGGCGCGGGCCAGCACTACAAAGGCGCTGCTGAAATTCCCGCACGTGCCACGCTTGTGGTCGAAGAGGAACCAGTCGACCGGATCCTGCCCCAGCGCGGGCGCTCCAGGTGCCGCTTCCTCGTCCGCAAACCCGTACACATAGTTCGATCGAAGATAGCGCTCGATGGCGCGGGCCCTGGCGTAGGGCGTACGTTCGTAGCGCGTGATCTGGTCTGCAAGGTCCTCGACCCGCGGCGGCAGGTCCTCCGGAAGCTGCAGATAGGCGGGCGCATCGGCGACCTTCGCGGACATGAGCTCGTCGTTCTTGTAAGCAGGAATCGCCGCGCGCCACTCGTAACGTTTGGTCTGCGACGCGCTATCGAAGGTGCCGTTGACGGGATCGTATTCGCCGGAAACATCAGCGGATCGCATGAAGGCCGAGACCGGCACGGTGCCCGGAGACAGCGATTCCGTGCCCGGCGGCGGCAATACGTCGACATCGGCTTCGTATCCGCGCTCGGTCCGCGGTACCGGGACCAGAAGGCCTGGATCGATTCCAGCCGGCACGCTTGTTGGCGCGCCCCTCCCAGAAGCTCCGGCCCAGGCATCGACGGTCGAATTCAGGTCAGAGCCGGCTGAATACGGCACCGAGACGGGATCGAACGATTGCCACTTGCCACTCTCGTAGATGTCGCCAGTGCCCATTCGCAGGTAGCTGGTCTTGCCGGCGCCCTGGACTCGGAAGACCGGCAGGCTGGGCGGCCTGCTCGCCTGGGACGCCGACATGCCGGGCGAGAGCGACACCGCGCCATTCGGCGAGGCCGTGACTCGTGCTCCGTTTTCGAGCGCGAGTCCGGAGATTTCGGCGAGCTTCTGGCCGAGCCTGGTGTCGAGCAACTGGCGCGCCTCGCTCGCGGGGTCGAGGACAGGCTGCTGGATGCCCAGCGAGGCCGGGTCGCGGCTGAGCAGGGGCGGGATCCAGAAGGTCCACAGGAGGGCGTAGAAGAAGAGCGCCCAGGAATGGCGGTCGCTGATCAAAGCCAGGCCCAGCAGGGCGACGACCCATGCCAGGAAGGCGACGACCATCCACGGTTCGAAGGGCCCGGGGAGCCCGGTCACTCTTGGACTCGCGCCGCCCCCGAGCGCGCCCCTCACGGGCGAGGCGGGCACGGCGATCGCGAGCGCCGCGGCAGTTCCCGCGAGCAGGACGAGCAGCGAGACGATTTTCCGACGTCGCAGCGCGATCGCGGCCACGACCGAGAGTGCGGCAAACGCACCAGCGATCAGGTAGGGGGCATAGATTCCCGGGCTGCGCCAGGAGACGTTGCCTCTAAAACTGGGCGCCGGTGCGAGCAGGCCGGGAGGCCCATCTGACTGGACCTCGTCGAGCCAGTTGAGCGCGCCCCAGGCGACGCCGAGCATGAGAGCTAATGCAACGGCTGCAATGAGGAATGCAGTGGCCGGCCCGCGCGGCCGAAAGACAATTGGCAGCCTGCGGACCGCGGCTACGGACAACACATCAATCAATCACCAATGGCGGAAGCCCGACCCGATCGCCGATTCTACTTATACGTTGAGCCGGCCGATACGGTGCCCGCCACGATGCGCGCCGTCCGCATTACGCATCAATTACGGCGGTTGCTTATTCATGAGAACGAACGCGCAGCTAGTGTCGTGTCCTCAAGCGGGTTCGAGGCCTCTTTGGCACATTCTCGATCTGCCGCGTTTCTCTTACGAGTCTTATCTGGACCTTGTATCCAAGCGCCTTGGCATATCTCTGGAGCGTGGTAATCGACGGGGAGTGCTTCGGTTC
>JACQUF010000398.1 GCA_016210435.1 Chloroflexota bacterium | reverse complement strand
GCTCAAAGAGCTCGTCGTGGGCACTGGATTCGACGCCGGCCCCAAAGCGTTCCCGCACTCGATACTCGAGAAGCAAACGGTCGTCAACGATACCGTCGCAGGTAGCCCTGCCCTCGTTTGGTTCGATCCTGACACGGAGACCGCGCTTGTGTACGAGCGGCAGGTGGACGGCCAGGTCCTGACCTTCGACGCGGTTCCTGGCGGTACCCCTTTTGCGTTTCTTCGGGATCGGGAAACCGGGACGACGTGGTCCCCCCTGTCTGGGATCGCCATTGAGGGTCCGCTACGCGGCAAGGCGCTAAAGCGGATCCACGCTACGAACGTGTTCTGGTTCGCGTGGGCCGATTTCTATCCTGAGACGGTGATCTACCAGACCAGATAGCGCCAGCGGGCGCCGCCAGTGACCAGGGCAGCCCGCAGATCGTCGTACAGCGGACTCAAGCCAACGGCGGACTTAAAGGGAAAGGCCAACAAGAAATCCTCCGCCGCGCCCTGTTCGTAGACAACGACACCGGAGGCGCTCTGGTCGCCGTGTCGCGCCTTCCGGATCCTGTCCGGTCGCGCCCGTCCACGGCCCGCACGGAGGCTCGGTGTTGGCAACCGACCTGCTGCTCTGCAACCCGTATTTCATCAGGGACGATCCGGTCACCCGCCAGGCCATGGACATCTACCCGCTGCTCGGGCACGGGTACCTGGCCAGCTACCTGGAAGCGCGCGGCTTCGGGATCGAAATATTCGACGGGACCTTCGAGAAGGACCTCAACGGCTATCTCGACGCCCTTGACACGGTGAGGCCGCGCATGGCCGGTGTTTACGGCCATGTGATCTCGAGGCGCAACGCGTTCGAATTCGCCAGAGCAGCGCGTGAACGGGGGCTTCCTGTAATCGCAGGCGGCCCCGACGCGACCGGCTACTACCGCGACTACCTCTATGCCGGTTTCGATGTCGTCGTCCGGAGCGAGGGCGAGGAAACCGCGCACGAGCTACTCGAATGGCGCCGTTCCGGCGCCGATCGCGCCCTCCTGGCGAAGATCCCCGGCATCGCCTACAGGACTGACGGCGGCGAGATCGCAACCACGAATCTTCGCCCTTTCATCGCCGATGTGGATTCCCTACCGTTTCCTCGCCGGGACCCTCACGTATACGCCCCGTACGTGGACGCCTGGCGACGCCGACACGGCTACGTGTCGATGGCTATCTTCGGGGCGCGCGGCTGCCCGTACGACTGTACGTTCTGCTATCGCCCAGTGTTCGGCCGCAACTACCGCAGACGTTCGCCACGCAGGATCGTGGCCGAGATCGAGGAATGCGCCGCGCGCTTCGGCGCCACCCAGTTCCGCTTCGTCGACGACACGTTCGTAGTTTCCAGGCCGTGGGTACACGAGCTCTCCGATCTGATCGATGAGCGCGGATTGGACGTCTCGTTCGAAGTCCTCGCCCGCACCCATCTGATGACCGACGACGTTGCAATGGACCTGAAGCGGATGGGTGTCCGGCGGATCTTCTACGGCATGGAATCCGGGTCCGACGCAGTGCTGACGCGCATGTCGAAAAGGCTCAGTGTCGAAGACAGCGTGAAAGCAGCCGAGATCACGCATCGCCACGGCATGGAGTTCCTTTCGTGGATCATGCTCGGTTACCCGGGAGAAGAGAAAGAGGACATCTATCGCACGAGAGACCTGATCGTTAAGGCCAGGCCCGATGTACTGAGTATTTCGGTGGCATTTCCGATCCGCGGGACGGCCTTCCACGACGAGGTCAAAGACCGGATTTCGCGCAAACGTCCCTTCTGGCGCCGGACCGGCGAAAACCGCATGGTCTGGCAGGGGCGGTATCCGGACCTGTTCTACATGTTCGCGAGGAGATGGCTCCACAAGGAAGCGCAGCTGTCCAGGCACGCGTATCGGCAGTGGATGCTGCCGCTTCATCTCGCGCTGCGGGCCGCTTACCGGCTCGGAATGGAGGCGATTTCGATCACCCGCCGGCATCCTGCTTCGTGGGCAACGGGCGGCCCTCTCGGTGTCCACGAGCCGGGCCCTGCCATGCGCAACGCCCGCCGGCCTCGCGCTCGTCAGGTCACAGGCTCATCCCTGGACGGCGCCGCACCGGCTCGAACGCCGGACAACCTGAGCAACCGCACCCACGGTGGATCGTATGTGTAGGGGACGTTCAGGGCATCCCGGCCACCCTCTACCCGTTCCTCCCCCATCGAGGGGGAGGAGGCGCCAGAGGC
>JACQUF010000397.1 GCA_016210435.1 Chloroflexota bacterium | reverse complement strand
CGACATGCGCCAGGTGCGTGGCACGGCCGGGAGGAGCAGCGCGCCCGCGCCGGTCGAGAATCCGAGCGTAAGCGCGACGATGACGGCCGCCCGCAGATACGGCCGGTACAGCCGCTGCGCTGACCATGCGAGGGCTGTCTCGCGGCGCGATGCCCTCACCCCCTCCCTCTCCCGGCGGGAGAGGGGCGCCGGTTCACGCCAGAAACCCGCGCTGACACGGCGGCGATCGGTGCTGACGATGGCGTTTCCAGGGAAGGCTGAGCGTTCGTCCGGACAGCCTCGCCCGCGGCCCGGTGGTCGCGCCCCAGGAAAGCGTTCGCCCATGAAGACGTCCCCTGAAGGGCGCCGTTCTTGATGACCGGCGGGCGTTCCAAGATCCCCTGTTGCTCGCCGTAGGGCTTCAGGCGCTCGTAGGCCCGGACCCAGATGCACCGCTTGCGACCTATCTCGCAATACCCATCCCGAGAGCCACCACATGGGCCGTTTCGCTGGTTCTTTGCGCACTGCGACTCCGGGCATAGATCGGCGATATCGGGGAGCGAGCAGTCGCCGCAGTCACGACAGCCGTAGAGCGGAAACTTGACTGCCCTCTCGGCCAGGTGCATTGCGTTCGACAGGCGGCCGTCGAGTTTCTCGGTTCTCGAATAGACCGCCCGTCCGATCCGGAATCCGGGCGAACCGGGATCGAAGGCCAGGCGGCGTGCCAGCCGTCCGAGCACAAGGCCGAAAGAGACCCCCTCAACACCTGCGGTCCCCTCCTTGAGAACCCCCGTTGCGGCCCGTCCGTTACTCCTGGCTTCGAGGGGCGCGTCCGGCCGGGAAAGAAAGAAACTGTCCCTGGGTGCGAACTGAATCTCGCTGGCAAAGCCGCGCCAGTCTTCCGGACCGAATGAATCGACGATTTCCAGGATGCGCCGGATCCGCTCAACCTGTGTCGTACCTGAGATGTACACGCCGCGGTACCCCAGCCCCTTAAGGACCGCGATCTGCTTTGCCGCGAATCCTTCGAAAAACGCTCGCCCTCTGTCCGGGGCAGCAGCTTCGCTCTCGACGATCGACCGCAGTTCATCGGTCAGTACAACCCCCGGCACGGCCCCGCGGTGAAATGCCCGCGCCGCGCCCGGATTCAGCAGGAAGACCGCGCCGAACACGGGGACGTTCACATCCGAACGACGCATGAAGCGAAGGAGTTCGTCCGAACGCCGGGCGTCAAAGCCAATTTGAGTGATGATCCACCGCGCGCCGGTCCGGACCTTCAAAGCGAATTTTTGGTATTGCGGCGACAGCTCGCTCTCGAGCCGTTTGAACGGGTTCACGACCGCCCCGGGAAAGAAGTTGGGAGGGGTCTCCCCGGACGGGCTGCGTTCACCGCCACCGCACGCGCCGTTCATCCGGCGTATGAGCTCGAGCAGGCCCACGGAATCGATGTCGAACACAGGCTTCGGCGCGCCGATGCGGCCAGCAGCCGGGTAGTCGCCGGATACCGCCATCACGTTGCGGAAGCCCATGCAGCTTGCGGCCCATAACCGGCCCTCGAGCGCGTTGCGGTTGTGGTCCTTGCAGGAAAAGGTGAGGGACACGTCCTGGCCTCGTTCGAGCAGGCGTATCCCCAGCTCTTCTGAACTCCGGTGCGGATACCCGCCCGGGTTGTCCGTCATGCAGAGCAGGTCGGCGATCCCGCTCGAAGCCAGGGAAAGGGCTCGAGCGCTGAGCTCTGCGGTCTTCTTGTCACTGGCAGGGCCGCGTCCGGACTCGACCTCGACCGCAAAAAGGAAGTTATCCGTCGATTCGAGTCGCCGTTCGAGACCCGACGCCGGCGAGCGTGATTGGACCAACTAGGCTGCCCGGACGCCCATCAGGCGATTGGCGACATCAACCGCGGTGGCGCCGTCCGGCGCGTAGCCGTGTGCGCCGATCTGATCGGCGAATGTCTGGTTTACCGGCGCGCCGCCGACCATGATCCTCCCCTTGTTCGTGAGTTCGGCCTGGCGGAGCGCGTCGACGGTCTGTTTCATCATCGGCATGGACGTGGTCAGCAGCGCGGATAGGCCGATCAGATCGGCGTTACGGTCCTCCACGGCCTTCACGAAGTTCTGTGGCGCCACATCTACGCCAAGGTCGTAGACCTCGTAGCCCGCGCCTTCGAGCATCATGCTCACCAGGTTCTTGCCGATATCGTGTAGATCACCCCGTACTGTCCCGATCACGACCCGGCCCCGAGAGCCTGCGGCGTCGCCGCTTATCAGCGGCCTGACAAGGGCCATCGCCGTCTTCATCGCCCTGGCGGATATGAGCACTTCCGGCATGTGGTACTCGTTGCTCTTGAACCGCCGGCCCACCTCATCCATCCCGGGGATCAGTCCGCGATCGATGATCTCTTTCGGGTTTACGCCCTGGTTCAGCGCATCACGTGCCCACCGTTCAGCGCCCTTGTGATCGCCCTCGATGATCATTTGTGACAGTTGAGTGAATTCCACGGACGG
>JACQUF010000413.1 GCA_016210435.1 Chloroflexota bacterium | reverse complement strand
GACAACGTGTGGCTGACCGATACGCAGCTGCACGTCGTGACCAAGTACAAGCCGAACGGGGAACAACTGCTGCAGCTCGGTGAGAGGGGCCACTGTTTCCCGACTGTATCCAATCGGGGCCAGAACGGCCGGCCGTTCAACATGCCAAGCGGCATATCTTTGAACAGGCAAGGGGAGATCTTCGTTTCCGACGGCTATGGAAACCGCCGCGTCCACCGGTTCTCGGCGAAGGGCGAGTTGAAGCTGTCGTGGGGAGCTCCGGGAACCGGTCCCGGAGAGTTCGCGCTGCTGCACAACATCGGCATCGATTCACAGGGCCGGGTCTTCATTTGCGATCGAGAGAACAGCCGGATCCAGATCTTCAACCAGCAGGGTAAGTTCCTCGCTGAGTGGTCCGACGTATTGAGCCCCGGCGACGTCTACATGGGCCCTGACAAACTCGTCTACGTGGCGGAGCAGGGATCGCCAACCGGGGTTTCGATCTTCACCGAGAAGGGCAAGCTTGTCTGCCGCTGGCGCGGGGCGCGTGCCGGAATGGAAGCGCCACACGGGATCTGGGCTGACTCAAAAGGGAACGTGTACGTCGCGGAGATCGGCCGCCCCGGCCACGGCCAGCGTGTCCGCAAGTACAAGAAGATTCGTTAGGGGGGCGGAGGGGATTTCATTGAGGCGCGGTCGCGCAGCCAGGCGACCGCCTCTGCAGTGCGCGGGTGGGGGGTGCTGCCTTCCGACCGCAGCTTCTCGGACAGCTTCGTGAGATAAAGGATGATCGCGTCTGATGCCCGGCTAGCGAACGCCAGGTCTCGCACCTCGATCAGCCAGTCGCCCCGGTAAAGCTTCCCCGGCTCGACTTTGTCTGCCAGGAAGACGGCCGCGGCGAGGTCGCCCAGCCCTGGAGCATACGTCGTGTGGTACGTGATCGCGCTTACCACCGAACGCTCCTCGAAACGGACCTCCTTCTCGAGCCAGAGCCCTGCTACTGGCCCGTGAAGCAACAGAGGCTCGGCCGCTTCGTAGTCGTCAGGGTCCCAGCCCAGGCGCCGCGCGTCGTCGAGCAATGCCTCGCTGGGCGCCGCCCGAAAGAGGTCATGTGCCGCGAGCGCGAAGTCCGCTTTGGCCGCGTCTACGCCCAGGTTAAACGCGATGGAAAGACCGACGGCGCGGGTCCTCTCGATGTGGGCGCGCAGCCCCTCTGGCAACTCCGCCAGCCGGTGCTTCACCGCCGCTATCGCTTTGGGAGGCGGTATGAATGGACGTGCCCGGGCCAGCCGCGTCAAGTTTCCGTCAGGCCGATCTGCCAAGAGGCCGCCCACCCAGCACGTGCAGATGCAGGTGATCGAGCTCCTGGCCCGCGTCGCGCCCCTGATTTATTGAGATTCGATAGCCCGATTTCTCGATGCCGGCCTTCTGAGCCACTGACCCTCCCACCCGGACCATGTGGCCGATCAACTTTTCGTCCTCTGCACGGGTCTGGTTAACAAACGTCACGTGCTCCAACGGGATCACCAGGATGTGGGTCGGCGCGAGTGGACGGATGTCATTGAAGGCCATGACGGATTCATCGCGGTGGACCTGAGTGCTTGGGATCTGCCCGGCGACGATCTTGCAGAAGATGCAATTGGGGTCCGAATTCAGCGGCATTCCCGCGTCCCCTTCGTTGCCTCAGGACTCACAGGTGGATTGACGCCAGCGCGGCGTCGCGATGATCGCGTGAATCGCCATACGTCACTCGACCGGCAAGGGCCCGACGGGTGTAGATCTGTAGGTCGTGCTCCTGCGTGAAACCGATCGCGCCGTGCGACTGGTGAGCAAGTTCTGCCGTGCGCACGCAGGCTTCATTTGCCCAGACCTTGGCCAGGGCGACCTCCTGAGCCGCGTCGTGGCCCTGCGCCAGGCGCCAGATGGCCTGATAGGCGATGTTGCGGGCCGATTCAACGTATATGGCCATCTCGGCGACCATGTGCGCCACCGCCTGAAAGCCGCCGATCGGCTTGCCGAACTGCTCACGCTTCCGCGCGTACTCAGCTGTCATCTCCAGGACCCGCCGGGCGCCGCCGGCCATTTCTACCGCTTTCATGGCCGCCCCGATCAGAAAGAGCCGTCGAAGCGTTGGCCAGCCGCCGCCGACTTTGCCGAGTACGCTGTCGGGGCCGACCTCGACTGCCTCAAAGGTGATACCCGTTTGATGGTCGTGGTCGACCGTCAGCCACCGTTCCCCGATCCGCACGCCGGGGGTTTCTCGAGGGACCAGAAACAGCGTGACGGCTGCCTCCGCCTGGCTTACCGACCGGTCCGCCGCGGCGACGATGAACAGGCCCGCGCTCGTTCCGTCGCCAACGAAGAGCTTCTCGCCGCTAAGGGCCCAATCCTCATCGCGGCGGTCCGCGGCGCACTTGATCGCTGACGGTTGCCACGCGGGGTCCCGTTCCTGAACGGCGAGGCTGACGGTGAGGGAACCGTCTGCAATTCGGCGCAGGTAGCTGGACTTCTGCCGTTCATCGCCGGCGAGGGACAGCGCAGACGTCCCGATTACCGCGGTCTCGAAAAACGGGCCGGGGAACGCGACCGCGCCCATTTCTTCGAGTACGAGGCCCATCTCGACAAGGCCGAGACCCGCGCCGCCGTAATCCTCCGGGACGAGCATCCCTGTCCAACCCATATCCGAGAGCTTTCGCCAGACTTCGGCCGGGCAGCCAGTCGGGTGGCGCTGCATCGATCGCACGTAGGCGCCGGGGCAGACCTCGCGCAGGTAAGTGCGCGCCCCGTCCCGGATCAGTTTCTGTTGTTCGGTCAGGCCGAAGTCCAACGCGATACCCTCATTCGGTCTCCGACCACCTTCCCCCGCAGGCGGGCGAAGGGAGAACCCTCATCCGGCCTCCCGCCCCCGGGTAGGGGCGGGTCTTGACCCGCCCGTTCAATAATTTCGCGGCAGTCCAAGCCCCCGAATCGCGATGATGTTCTTCTGGATTTCGTTGGTGCCCGCGAAGATCGTCCATGCGATGCACTCAAACCTGGAGCGTAAAATCCGGCCGCGCAGCTTCGCCGCGTCAGAGCCGCGGTCAAGTTGCCCGTAGGCCCCCAGCAGTTCCAGCCCGAAGTCCGTCACCTTGTTCATCAGGCGCGTGCCCATGACCTTGCTCATGGACGCCTCCCTGGTCGGCAAAGTCTCCTGGCCCTGAAGCCATGCGACTTCATAAGCGAGCAATCGAGCCGCCTCAGCCTCCGCGGCCAGCAGCGCGAAGCGCGCCCGGAATTCACCGTCGTCGGCGAGCCGTTGCCCGTTGGATCCGGGCTCCGAGCGTGCGTACTCCGCGAGATCTGCGATAACGCGCCTGGCAGCCGTGACGTAGTCGATCCCTGACCGTTCGAAATCCAGGAGCGTCGTCGCCACATACCATCCCTGGTTGATGCCTCCGACCAGCTGGTCCTTCGGCACACGCACATCTTCGAACGTGATCTGGTTGAAGTGGTGTTCGCCAGCCATGTTGATGATCGGCCGCACCGTGATCCCGGGCGTTTTCATGTCGCACAGGAGGAAACTGATTCCCTTGTGCTTGGACGCTTCGGGGTCCGTGCGCGCCAGCAGGAAGATCCAGTCCGCGCGATGCGCGAGCGAGGTCCAGATCTTGGTGCCGTTTACCACGAACTCAGCGCCGTCGTCGACGGCGCGCGTCTGCAACGACGCAAGGTCCGATCCTGAGTTCGGTTCTGAATAGCCCTGGCACCACTGGACCTCTCCGCGGGCGACTGATGGAAGGAATCTGCGTCGCTGCTCCTCCGTCCCGTGGACCATTAGCGTCGGCGCCAGCATCCGTGCGCCAAAAGCGTCGCGGCCGGGCACACGCTGGAAAGCCATCTCCTCGTTGAAGATCAGTTGGGTCATCGGTGAGGCCCCCATCCCGCCGTATTCCTTCGGCCAGGCAAGGGTCAGCCACCCGCGGCCTGCGAGCTCACGTCGAAGCCGAAGGGTCAGCTTCCACTGCGCGTCGTCTGAATCGTCGGCGGCGCTGTCGTAGTCAGGCGGAAGCGTGGCACCGATCCAGGTCAGCAGCTGCGACCGGAACGCTTCCTCGGCCAGTGTGAATTCAAATCGCATCGCGTCAGAACCAGTGCGGGCCGCCCCCGGGGGCGGCCCGCTTTACCGTTTCGGTTTTGACGGTCGCCTTCTAGCCAGCCGGTCCCGGGCCGGTAATTCGCCCCGCCTTCTACGTGCCGACGGCGAGGCAGGACACGGTCTTGACGATGCCCGGTACCTTGTGCATCTGGTTGCTGATCAGGTTGCCGATAGCCGGCAGGTCTTCGGTCTCTGCGATTGCGATGATGTCGTATGGGCCGGTAACCGTATCGACGCTCAACATCTGAGGGAGTTTCGCGAGTGCCTTGCTCACCTCAGCGTTTTTGCCGATTGCGGTCTCGATGAGGATGTATGCGCGAGTCGACATCGTT
>JACQUF010000395.1 GCA_016210435.1 Chloroflexota bacterium | reverse complement strand
GGCTACGTCATCGTGGACCGGCGATTTCGGTTCCATCGTCGAATCGTTGCCAACCGCAAACAGGACCGCGGGCCGCCGGTCATCCACGTAGGCCTGCGCAACGATGGTCGCAGCTGCCGTCGGTTCCAGTGGCGGCTCGACGACCCACACATGCGGCTCCATGCCGGCGTCCTGAAGTTCGCGGATCGCCTGTACGAGCAGGGCGGGCCGCAACTGGCGTTCCCAGCTTCCGTGACGTCCGGCCGCGTCGGCCTGCGCCGGCGTCGGGATCACATTGAGCTCAAGTAAGAGCTTTGGCCCCTCGGAGCGCGCGATCTCGCTGATACGTCGCAGCTGCAGCCGCTGCGACTGGTTGGTCGCCATTTCGGCTTCGGGGTTGTAATTGATCCGGGCCGCCGCGTATGAGGCCGCGAGCCTTTTCAGCGTCGCACTGAACCCGAGCGCGTCTTCCAACTGGAACTCGGGGATTCTTGGCCGTTCGATCGAGACAGCGGTCGTGAGGCTCATCGCGCGTGCACGCAAGAGGGTGGCCTCGCCGAGGTTCGAGTCGGACCAGAAACCGGCCTGCGACTTCGGGACGCCGGCTTCCACAGCGGCGGCGAGCCCCGCGAAGACGATGCCCTTGAGGTGCGCGGATTGTTCGAGTTCGGCAGCAGTCGGCTGACCGGCCGAACCGCCGAGCAGTTCGGTCCCAATATCGACCCGGTGGTCGATTGCGAGCAGGAAGATAAGTTCGTCAGGCGCGTCGAGTGGCATCACTAAATCCAGCATAAACCACGTGGCGATTCCGCCGGCCGGCTCTTGAACATCGCGTCCGCGCCTGCACTTATCCCCGGGAAGGGGCGCCGGCAAGCAGGGCAACGCGCTTCTTGTCGATGTTTCCGAGCAGGCTGGTGAACGAATCGGCGAAGGCCTTTACCCCGGCCGAAAGAAGCTCACCCGTCACCTGGTCGTAGGAGATCCCGAGCTCCAGCAGATCCGCGACCATCCGGCGCGCATCATCGACACCTTTGCCGATGGCATCGGTGACGGACCCATGGTCGAGGAATGCTTCCAGCGTCGCAGGCGGCAGGGTGTTGACCGTCTGCGGACCCATCAGCTGGTCCAGGTAGAGAGTGTCCGGGTAGGCCGGGTTCTTTACGCTCGTGCTTGCCCAGAGGGTGCGCTGGGGCCGCGCGCCCATCTTCGCCAGATTGACGAATCCCGCTCCGAAGATCGACTTGAAATCGGCATAGGCCAGCTTTGCGTTGGCGATTCCAAGCGCGCCCTTTAGCCCGGTCGCCCGCTGGGTATCCTCCTGCCTTACCGAGTCGAGCTGCCTATCGACGAGGGAGTCGACTCGGCTGACGAAGAATGAAGCCACAGACGCGGTACGGCCGATGTCTTTGCCCCCTGCGCGGGCCAAGTCCGACAAGCCATCGAGGTAGGCGGTGGCGACCGCCCGGTACGCGGTCAGCGAGAAGATCAACGTGACGTTGACGTTAATGCCCCGGCCGATCAGCGTACGGACCGCCGGAATGCCCTCGGGCGTGGCTGGGACCTTGATCAGGACGTTCGGCCGGCGAAGCGTGCGGAACAGCCGTTCGGCCTCTGCGACCGTAGCGTTGGTATCGGTCGCCAGTTGAGGGTTCACCTCAATGCTGACAAACCCATCCGCGCCGTCCGTCCGGTCGTAGACGGGGCGCATCAGATCGGCCGCGTCGGCGATGTCCTTGAGGGCCAGGCCCTCGTAGATTCCGATCGTGTCCTTCCCATCGCGGGCAAGGCGTAGCAGGTCTTCGTCATAGAGGTTTCCCGAAGAGATCGACTTCTCGAAGATCGTCGGATTGGAGGTCACTCCGGTCACGCCGAGAGCGATCAAGCGCGCAAGCTCGCCCGAGCGAAGGACTTCGCGGCTGATGAAGTCGAGCCAGATCGACTGCCCGAGTGCCTGCGCTCGTTCGACGGCGTTGGTCGCCGCTCTTGTCTGGGTTGCCATTGCTACACGTCCCTTCTCAGGGTTTGTCGTTCGAGAGCGATTACCTTTTCGAGGCGTCTGCGAAACCTCGGATGTGAGTCCATCTTCGCCTCGAGGAAGGCTTTTACCAGTTCGCGTGCCGTCGCCGGGCCGATCACGCGGGCGCCCATGCACAGCACGTTCATGTCGTCGTGTTCGACGCCCTGGTGCGCGGAATAGGTGTCGTGGCACACCGCCGCCCGGATGCCGGGAATCTTGTTTGCCGCCACGGAAGCGCCCACCCCGCTACCACATATTACGATCCCGCGTTCGGCGCGCTTTTCCGCTACCGCGCGTGCTACGGGGACCGCGAAATCGGGGAAGTCATCGGCCGGGTCGAGCTTGTGCGCCCCCAGATCGGCCGTGTCGTGACCGAGGCCCTTGATGTACTCGACGAGCTCAGCCTTAAGCGCGAAGCCGCCGTGGTCCGCGCCGATGGCTACCCTCATCAATCCTTGCCTTGCCTCACGAGCGAGCGGGCCTGGTCGGCCACGTTCTCGGGCGTGAAGCCGAATTTCTGCATATTGACCGCGCCGGGCGACGACGCACCGTAGCGCGTCATGCCGATAATGAGGCCATCAAGGCCCACGTAGCGTTCCCAACCCAGCCGGCCGGCAGCTTCGATCGCGACCCGCTTCCTGACCGCGCTTGGGAGCACTGACTCGCGGTAGTCCAATGGCTGCGCTTCGAAGAGTTCCCATGACGGCATCGAGACGACCCTGGCGGCTATGCCTTCGCCCTGCAGTTGTTTGCCTGCTGCCAGGGCGACATTCAGCTCGGAGCCGGTCGCGATGAGGATCACTTCTGGCGATCGCTCGGAGTCCATGGCGACGTATGCGCCCCGGCTTGCGCCCCTCCATTTCTCATCGTTTGCGAGGAGGGGAAGGGCCTGCCGGGTCAGCACGAGCGCGGTCGGCCCGCCCCGCCGGCTGATCGCAACTTTCCAGGCCTCCACTGTTTCGTGGGCGTCGGCAGGCCTGATCACGACCAGGTTCGGCATTGCCCGCAGCGCCACGAGCTCGGCAATCGGCTGGTGCGTTGGGCCGTCCTCGCCGAGCCCGATCGAATCGTGGGTGTAGACGAATATGACCGGGTAGCTGGCGAGCGCGGCGAGCCTGACCGCGGGGCGCATGTAGTCCGAGAAGATCAGGAACGTGGCGCAGTATGGGATCAGCCCGCCATGCAGCGCCATTCCGTTCGAAATACCGGCCATAGCGTGCTCGCGCACCCCGAAATGGATATTGCGGCCGGCGTAATTGGCAGCCGAAAGGACCGGCCGCCCCTTCACGTGCGACTGCGTCGATTCCGTGAGGTCTGCAGATCCTCCTGCGAGAGCGGGAATCACCTGGGTCGCCGCGACGAGGACCCTCCCGGACGCGGCACGCGTGGCGAGCGGTTTGTCGAAAGTCCCGTGTACCGCATCCACGACCTTCTGCCAGCCAGCCGGGAGTTCACCCTTCAAGTCGCGTTCGAACTGTGCCGCCTCCGCGGGGTCGGTGCGCCGGTAATCGTCCAGGCGCCGTTCCCAGGCCGCCTGCGCCGAAGCGCCGCGATCGACAGCCTCGCGCATGTGGGCTGCCACATCCTCGGGAACTTCGAACGGGCCGTACGACCAGCCAAGCTGCTTGCGTGCCAGCTCGACCTCTGCGACGCCGAGAGCCTCGCCGTGAGCGGACGCCTTGCCCGCCTTGTTCGGGCTCCCGTAGCCGATCGTCGTGCGGACGATGATCAACGTGGGGCGAGAGGAGTCGCCCTGGCCCTCTTTCAGAGCTGCTTCGACGGCGTCCGCGTTCAGTCCGTCGATCGGGCCGAGCACCTGCCAGCCGTAGGCCCGGAACCGGGCGCCCACGTCTTCGTTGAACGCCAGCGAGGTATCGCCGTCGATGGAGACGTCGTTGTCGTCGTACAGGTAGATCAGCTTGCCGAGCTTTAGCGTGCCCGCGAGGGACGCCGCTTCGGAGCTGATGCCTTCCTGCAGGTCGCCATCCGAAACGATCCCGTATGTGTAGTGGTCCACGATCTCAGCGCCGGGCCGGTTGTATTGCGCAGCGAGCATTCGCTCGGCCAGCGCCATCCCCACGCCGTTGGCGAAACCCTGTCCAAGCGGCCCGGTGGTGGTCTCGATGCCGGGCGTCAACCCATGCTCGGGGTGCCCCGGCGTAATCGACCCCCACTGGCGGAAGTTCTTGATGTCGTCGATGGAGACGCCATAGCCGGTAAGGTGCAGGAGGCTGTAGAGAAGCATCGATGCGTGCCCCGCGGACAGCACGAACCGGTCACGGTCCGGCCAGCGTGGGTCGCGCGGGTTGTGCTTGATGACGCGGTCCCACAGCGCGTAAGCCATCGGCGCGGCGCCCATGGGCGCGCCGGGGTGGCCTGAGTTGGCCTTCTGGACCGCGTCTACCGAGAGGAACCGGATCGCGTTGATGCAGCGCTGATCCAGCGCGGGATTACGTCGCAGCTTCACTGCTACCCGTTGATGAGAAGCAACCAAAAGTAACTACCTGCCTTGCTGACCGGTCACCAGAATATCGTAAAGACCGCAGTGGCGCGCTAGCGCCTGTTCGTAAGCGCGCGCCCGCGAGGCGTGCGGGACGTAGCGCTCGAATCTGGACGCCGGCAGCTCATCGTAGCTGCGTATGACCCCCATCGCCTTGAGCGCCATTACCGCGGCTCCACGCGCGCTGGTGCCCCGTTCAGTGGCGCCCACCAACGGCGTCTGAAGCACATCGGCGAGTATCTGCATCCATGCCGGGGAGCTGCGAGCTGCCCGTCCTCCGACCACGATCTCCTTGGCCGGCACGATTTCCCGCAATAGACGCCAGATGAGCGCGAATCTGAACGCGATCGCTTCCAATGAAGCACGCACGATGTCCGTAGGCGTAGTCGTCGCGCGGATGCCCACAATCGCGGCAGTCGCGTTCGTTGCCCAACCAGGGCTCCGTTCCCCACGCAGAAATGGCAGCACCATGACTGAATTCGCTAACGGCTGAGCGCTGATTGCGGCCTCCAACGCTCTCGGGAGCCGCAGCGTCTGCCGCAACCACGAGAACATGCTTCCCGCGTCTGTTACCGCGCCGCCCATCACCGAATATTCGCGGTCAAGCCTGTATGCCCACAGGCCGGCCGGCACACGATCGTCTGCGCCCGGGATGATTGCCCGGATCGCACCCGTCGTGCCGGCCGTTAACGCACACCGGTCGCGCCCAACGCATCCGACGCCGACGTTGGCGGCCGCGCCGTCGCCCACGGCGAGAAAGAACAGGACATGCGCCAGCTGCGGCCAACGTCGCCGGTACGCGGGCGCCAGCCCTCGTTGCGCCGCGCTGTAGTCCGCGAGATCAGGCAATGACGATTCAGACACGCCAAGCGCGGTCAGCGTTTCCTCGTCCCATCGGAGAACGCGACGATCGAGCATGCCGCTCCACGAGGCGACTGAAAAGCTCTGCGGGATGTCCGGCCTGTCCAACCATCGCCGGTACATGAAAGTGCCGAAATCGACCCACTGCCAGGCCGCCTGGAACGCAGCCGGCCGCCTCCTCTTCAGCCATCGAAGTCTTGGCGCCTGGTAAGCCGTATGAAGCGGAGCGCCGGTCCGCTGGTGGTGAGCTTCGGACCCGAGCTCTCCGCGCAGCGCAAGCACGTCCGGCGCGGACCTTCCGTCGGCATAGGTATAGATCGGCGTGACCGGCCGGTTTGACCGATCAACGCCGAGGACGTTCCCCACATAGGTCGAAAGGGCTACTGCACCGATGTCGGAAGCGAAGTCCCCGGACCTGGAGAGGGTGCCGTCGACTACGGCTTCGACATCCCTCAGCAGGGCTTCCGGATCGTCTTCGGAGCCTCCGTCAGGCGTAACCGGCATCGGGCGTGCAATCGTGGATTCAGCTTGCGAGACGCCGCGCGCCCTGCAGTCGTAAAGCCGCGCTCTGATGCTACTGCTGCCGATATCGATCGACAGCACGAATGGCGATCGCCGCCTGGCCATGCGCCTAGAGCCGATTACCCAGCGCCGCGATGATGCCGATCTTCTCTTCGCTCAGATACGCGTAGCGGTTTACCCAGATCCCGCGGGTGCCCGCATGCCAGGCCACCCGAAGCCGCTTTTCGAAGTCTGTGTCCGGCCCGTAGCCGTGGACCACCGGGAACAGGTCGGCCCGCCCGGCGAGCGCGGATGAGGCCTGGCGGATCTTTCTGGCCTGTGCCCGGACCCCGGCCCGGTGCGGGACATGCGGGCGGGGATAGAAATAGTCGCTCAGCCTGTCGCCGAGGTCCGAATCTTCGAAGTCGAACAGATTCGACAAAGCACGGATGAGGACGCGCTCGTTCAATGAGCTGTTTCTCTCCAGCAGTTCCTGCGCGTAGAAGTACACCATCAATGGCCAGTGCATCGTGTAGAGCTTCATGTTGACCGAGTCGACGTATTCGGCGACGCCTGCATAGTCCATGCCGCTAAGCAACGACAGCGGCGGAGGGAAGGCGTTCGGCGAGAGCTTCGCGCGCCGGCCTCGTCCCCGTGACTGATCGGTCGCGGCACGCAGTTCCCGGAGGTAGTTGATGGTGAGAGCAGCCTTGAAGCGCAGCGCCTGGGCGACGCCCGGGCGAGCGCCCAGCAGCCTTACCAGTTCGTACGCCGCCGATCTATGCTCCAGGAACGGGGTCAGATCCGAGTTTGAAAGCGAGTCGAGGCGCTCATACAGGGCCAGCGCATCGCGGCGCATCGCTTCGAAGTCGAATCCGAGCCGCTCGGCTGCAACTTTCGCATGCGGTCCGAAATCCAGGAACGCGTCCCCAAGCCGGTAGGGCGGGTGTTCCGGCCAATCGTGGCGCAGGCCGTCCACATCCGGGTACGCGCGAAGAACGTCTCTGACCTGGGCGACGACGTAGTTCCTCAGGTCGTCACTTGCGACTGCCGCGGTCTGGACCATGCGGTTCCGCGGCAGCTCTCCATTCGGAAGGCGGGGCAGGTCCTCGTTCCTGAGGCCGGGTACCAGGACCGCGTCGAGCTGGAAATACACTTCGAGGCCGCGGCCATGCGCGGCATCGATAAGTTCCCGGATGATGCCGCCCTGGTTCGCGGTGAGCTTGCCTGGCGCGGGCGGCTGATACTTCAAGCCGTGATACAGGCCCGGATCGGGCTCGTAGCTGGGCTCGAATCTCAGCCAGACCTCCGATTCGCCCCACAACCGCCGCGTGACGTGGCGTACGGTGCCGGCGCCGCCATCGATGGGGGGCTCGCGCCGGAAATTCGGATCCGAGTCGTGCGCCGAAGCGGTAGGCTCGACAGATTCGGCGACCATCGGCGCGGTGGCGATCGCGGTGACCCCCGCCGCCACCAGCTTGTCCAGGACCGCCTCGACGCCTTCCGACTGGAGATAGGGCGGTGTGACGGTGACGCCCAGGAACCGCTGGCGCCTGCCCCCGCGGGGCTCATCGTCGAGTATCAGAGTGCGGGGGCGGTCCGTCATGGCATCTGGGCGCCCCTCGCTGAGACCTCGATTGAATAGAGCGACGTCGTGGCCGTTATGAACAGTGTCGTTCTGTTGGGACCGCCAAATGTGCAATTTGAAACCGCTCGTTCCGGGACGTGGATCTTGCCGAGCTTGACCCCGGCAGCGCTGTAAACGTGGATCCCGTCGCCGGCGGATGTCCACACGTTGCCCTGGATGTCCGTTCTGAACCCGTCCGCGATGCCGGGCTCGACGTCCGCGAACACCCTTGAATTGGAGAGCTTTCCGTCCCGCCCCACGTCAAACGCCCGGATGTGGTGCGGGCCGTCCGGACGATGGCTCCTGCCGGTATCGGCGACGTACAGGACCTTCTCGTCCGGCGAAAAAGCTATGCCGTTCGGCTTGTCGAAATCGTCCGCTACGATCCGTAGCTCGCCACTTCGAGGATCGAACCGGAAGACATAGTCCTTGCCCAGTTCGCTCTCAGCCTGGTGGCCCTCCCTGTTACTCAGGATGCCATAGGGAGGGTCCGTGAACCAGATCGTGTCGTCCGATTTGACGACAACGTCGTTTGGCGAGTTCAGGCGCTTGCCCTTGTAGTTGTCGACGACCGTGATAACTCGGCCATCGGGTTCGGTACGGCTCACGCGGCGACCCCCGTGCTCGCAACTTACCAGCCTGCCTTCGCGGTCCCGCGTGTGACCATTGGTGTAGTTGCATGGCTGACGGAAGACGGTCATGCCGTCCTGGGCCGACCATTTGAGCATGCGGTCGTTCGGGATGTCGCTCCAGACGACATGCTGACCTTCGGAGAACCAGCAGGGGCCTTCGGCCCATTCGAAACCCGTGGCGAGCTTGCGGAGCTCGGCATCGGGTTTGATCAGTCGCCCGAATTCCTCTTCGAAGGTCTCATATCTGGCTGGCATTTGTAACTCCCAGGGCCAAGGGCCACCTACCCCTTGCTTAACTCCTGACCGCGCCCGTGGTGGCCAGGTCAATCGCCCACACCGACGAAGTAGCCGCTATGAACAGCGTCGAATAGCCGCGGCCGCCAAACGCGCAGTTCGCCGCCACTTCCGGAGTCTTGATCTTGCCGATCATGTCGCCCTTGGGATTGAAGACCTGGACGCCATCACCCGCAGTCACGAACACGTTGCCGCTGGCATCGACTCGGAGGCCATCCGGAACGTGGGGCTCGATTAGGGCAAATACTCTGCTGCGCGTCAGCCTGCCGCCCGCGACTGTGAATGCGCGGAGGTGATGGTTCCCCCTCTTGTCGTCGTGCGTGCGACCAGTATCGCCCACGTACAGGACCTTCTCGTCAGGAGAGAAGGCGATCCCATTTGGTTTCTGGAAGTCGTCCACGACGACATTGAGTCGGCCATTCGAAGGTTCGTACCGGTAGACGTAGTTGCCATCAACCTCGCGCGGCTTCCTGTGCCCGAGATCGGGATCCAGAACGCCGTAATCGGGATCGGTGAACCAGACCGAGCCGTCCGACTTCACCACGATGTCGTTTGGCGAGTTCAAGCGCTTGCCCTGGTAGCGATCGACCAGCGTCCGCACGTTGCCTCGAGAGTCGGTCATGGTTACGCATCTTCCGCTGGTCTCGCAGGTAAGCAGGTTGGCGTCCTGGTCGATTGTGTTTCCATTCGAATTGCCGCTCGGTTCCCTGAATACGGAAGCGCCATCGTTCTCGGTCCATTGCATGAGCCTGTTGTTCGGGATGTCGCTCCAGATGAGGCGGCGCTTCCTGCCCCACCAGACAGTACCTTCCGTGAACTTCATCCCGCCGGCGATCTTGCGGAGCCTGGAATCAGGGCGGAGCAGCTTGCGAAAAGCAGGATCGATGGCTTCGAGACCTCTGGGCATCTGACACCTCCCCGCTGGTCGCATCCCGTATGCGCGGCAGGGAGCCTACCACATGCCCAGGAGCGAGTAAGGGTAGGATTTCCGGCGGTCGCATCCACCGAGAAGGAGGCCTTCTGTGAAGCTGATCCGCATGGACCACCTGGACATCGTCGTATCGGACCTGAAGAAGTCGGTCGAGTTCTACCGCAGGTTTGGGCTCAGCCCGGAAGGGACGATCGATAAGGGCGAGACCGTGTTTCTCTTCAACCAGGACACGGCAAACCCGGTGCGATTCGAGCTGCACCAGGCGCAGCAGGGTCAGAAGCCCGGCATCGATCACGTCTCCTTCGGGGTCGAAGACGTGCAGGGCGCGTACCTGGAAGGGAAGTATCTCGGCATCCCATGGAAGTTCGAGCCGAAGCAGAATATGCAGTCTGGCCGCGTGATCACGAACTGTTTCGATCCCGACGGCGTTCATCTGCAGATCTGCAAGCAAGTGCTTCGAGGCGAGTACAACGACTGGGCGTAGCGTACGTTCGGACCATCGGTGGTCGATGAGGAACGATCAGGCCGCCCTGCTCGTCATGATCTCAGCATCCGGGTTCTATCCTGCAGCACGCTGGGCCAGCGATGTGCTCGGCGGCTGCCTGATCGCCGGGG
>JACQUF010000403.1 GCA_016210435.1 Chloroflexota bacterium | reverse complement strand
GTCCACGACGCCCAGCCCGAGGCCGTGGAGATCTGGAACGGGAACAAGGCGAAGGCGGTCGAGATCGCCGCGAGATCACGAAGCTGCCGAAGCCCGTCGTCGAGTACGCCCATGGCCAGATGGTCCAGATGCTCCACGAGCTCTCGGACGACCAGATCGACACGCTCGTCGCGCAGCTCAAGCTGATCAAGAACCTAGAACGTGGTTCTCACACTGCTTGCTGAGGAAGTGCAATGCCGGCTTTCGAAGAACTATTGCGGCGTTACCTCGAGCTGTTTCCCGACGAGAAGGCAGAGGCTGCGCCAGTTCTCAGGTTCCTAAAGGAGACACCTGTTGACGCGGATCGCGTCGCTTGGAATAATTTCAACGCCCATCTGACGGCGAGTTGCCTACTCGTCGATCCCATCAAGCGCCAGATCCTTCTCTTCCTCCATCCGAGGCACGGCATGCTACTGCAGCCCGGTGGCCATTACGACTTGCCGGACTCGCCGGACCAGTCTCCCATTGACGTCGCGACACAAAAGCTACACCAGGAGACGCCGTTCAACGCCCACCAGGTTCGCTACCTACCATACGACTTCGACGACCTCGTTCCGATCGACATTGATACTCACCCGATTCCCGAGGATCCGTGGTTCAAGCACCCTCCACATTACCACCACGACTTCCGCTACGTCTTTCTAGCGATTGCTGCAGAGGGCAGCTTTGAGGTTCCTGCTGCCTATCCGCACGGCGGCCCGGCGTATGCATATCGTTGGTACGACTTCGGTGAACTCAATCGGATTAAGACGTTTAGCCGGCTATCGCGCAAGCTCCACAGATTCCTGAGTCGAGTCGATGCGCGACGCCGGTTTTGTGTCAATCTGAGGGAACACTTTCGACCGCGGCGAGAGATCAACACAATAGTAGTGGCGCACCTTCTTCCCGATGCCTTCGAGTTCATCGATACCCTCGGACGTTCCACCATGCTCCGCGCTGTGTTCCCAAAGCCGAAGTCGAGGCATAAAGAGACAGAGGCCCTCCTTGTCAAGTCAGGCGTGGCCGTCCTCGACGTCAGCCGGGACAACGTCGCTCGCGAGCTTCCAAAGCTTCTCGACGGCGAGCGGCAGACCGTTCTGCTCGATATCGGCGGATGGTTTGTGCCCGCGCTCGAGACCATGAGCGCGGAGACCGCCAGTCGTATCGCCGGGATTGTCGAGGACACCCGAAACGGTCTTGACAAGTATGAAGAGCTCGCTCGCTCCAAGGCGCTTCCGGTTCCCGTAGTTTCGGTCGCGGAGAGCGAACTGAAGGCCAGCGAGGATTATGAGGTTGGAAAGTCGATCGTATTCTCCGCCGAGGCGATCCTCCGGGAGTGCGGCCTCCTGATCGAGCACCTCGAGTGTGGCGTGATTGGGTACGGGAAGATCGGGCGTTCGATCGCCTACCACCTGCAGCAGCGAGGGTTGCGGCCGCATGTTGTCGAGATCGACCCGCTCCGACAGGTCGAAGCCATGCGTAACATGTGCAGCGTCCAGCGACGCGCCTGGGTAAACCGCAACGTGGACGTGCTCTTCTGCGCGACGGGCAAGCGTGCAACAGGCATCGGCGACTTCCGCAGCCTAAAGCCGGGTGCGTTCGTCTTCTCGGTCACATCACCCGATGACGAATTTGACGCTTCCCAACTCCCGAGCGAATATACGAAGTCGCCCGTCGCGGGCACCAAGCACGCTTATCGCTACGAGGGGCCGCACAACCACTTCCACCTCGTCCACGAGGGCGGGGCCGTAAACTTCATCCATCAGGCCGTGCTCGGCGAATTTATCCAACTCGTCAAGGGCGGGATTTTTGCGGCGATCCGCGTTCTCGCGGACGACTTCAATTCGCTGCGTCGCATCTACTCAGACGCCGAAGCCGCCGCAAAGGGTCCCGGATTCGCGCAGCTCTTCGAGCTCGAAAAGGAAGATCAGCGTCGGGTCGCGAGGCTCTGGATTGAGACTGTGCTCCTCGGGGTCAAGCTTGAGGAATGAGTGTTCGTCGACCGAGCTCTGCACAAGCTTCGACCGCACCGCTCGGCTCGGGAGAGAGATCTCATGTCGAGTCTGAATAGCTGCGGGGCTGCATTCATGGAAATCGTTGAAGTCAAGACTCGTTGCAAGAGTCTGGACCATGCGCGCCGCATTTTGGCGGAACGAGGCGTTGGGCTAGCCAGAGTAGAACGACAGACAGACACCTATTTCCATTGCAGGTTCGGTCGCTTGAAGCTGCGTGACGAGGATAGCGGGATGAAAGTGGTGCACTACGTGCGGGAAGATTTGTTGGGCCCGAAGCGGTCTCACGTCCGCTTGTACTACCCCAGTGCCCCAGAGCTTCTCAGAACCGTACTGGCGGGTGCGTTGGGTGTGGTGGTTATCGTGCAGAAGGTTAGGGAAGTCTATGCGGACGGCAACGTCAGGGTCCATCTAGACCACGTCCGGGAGTTAGGGGACTTTGTCGAAATAGAAGTACTGAACGAGGACGGCATGTACAAAGAGGTGACGATGTGGCAGCAGTGCAGAGCGTATATGGAGCTACTGAGCCTGAACGAGGCGGAGATGATCAGCGGGTCGTATGGTGACTTGCTGCTTGAGAAGGGTGGGCGTGCCTGAGGGTGGTCAAGTCGCCTGATTTCAAGCAGGATGGTGGGGGGCCTGGGTGGACTGAGAAAAACGCGACGATCTCCCCCGGGAGCTGCAGGCGTGTTCGGCGTGTGGCCGCTCGGCCAGCATCGCGGCGACGAGGGTCCGGGTCCGGGGGCCGAGGCGGCTGGCCCACAGCGATGAAGCGTTTCGTTGTCCTGTTCGGGACGTCGGCGAACCCGCCCACGGGGATGGGCGGGCACGCGGGAATGGTGGCGTGGGCGGCGGCGCGTGACGATGTGGACGAGATTTGGGTGGTGCCGGTCTACCGCCACGCTGTTGAGGAGAAGCGGGACATGCCCAGCTTCGCCCACCGTTTCGAGATGGCACGGCTCGCGTTCGAGCAGCTCTCAGAGAAGGTGAGGGTGCTCGACGCGGAACGGCGACTGGCGGAGTCGCTGGGATCAGACTCGCTCATCGAGATGTCGGACGTGGTGCGGGACCTGGCGCGCCTCCATCCGGACGCCGAGTTCGGGCTTCTGCTGGGAGCGGACACGTACAGGGACTTGATGGCGGGGAAGTGGAAGGAGAGCGAGGCGCTCCGAGGGATGGTCCGGATCATCCCGGTCCCCCGGAAGGGGATGGACGAAGACTTTCCTGGACCCGAGCTTGAGGTGGTCAGCTCGACCGAGTGCCGTGAGACGACTGATCTCGGCTTCCTCTCCCGTGCGCTCCAGCCTGAGGTGCTTCGGTACATGCAGCAACATCGGCTGTACGCCTTCGCCCGGGTGTGACGCCATGCCGGCTTGGCGTTCTGAACCAATGGTCACCCTATTGCGCGAGATTCTTTAGGAGCGGAAGCCGTGGACCTGGGCCGCGCTGATGCGCGGCGTGTTCGACCTCGATGTCCTCGCCTGTCCCCGCTGCGGCGGCCAGCTGCGCGTCATCGCCATCGTGCAGGACC
>JACQUF010000402.1 GCA_016210435.1 Chloroflexota bacterium | reverse complement strand
TGGACCATACGTTGACCCTTCTTCAGGATGGACGGGTCCTTGTCGTCAGCTGGCGGGACGGCGCCCGGTTATTTGACCCGGGGACCACTCAATGGCAAACGGTGCCAAGCATGGAGAATAACCCCTACCGGCACGAGGCTGTGGCATTGAAGGATGGTCGAGTGCTGATCGTAGGCGGGTCATACCTCTACGACCCGGACGTGACGGAGATGAAAAGAATCGCGGGCCCCGCGATCCCACGCGTATTCCACACGCTCACATTGCTTGACGACGGGCGAATTCTGGTCGCAGGCGGGGCGAACGGCGAACGGTCGGCTGAAATTTTCGACCCCGTTGCCGGACAGTGGTCGGATGCTGCCAGGCTGAACGTAGGCCGTGGCTTCCACAGCGCCGTTCGGTTGCCAGATGGGGCTGTCATGGTGGTCGGCGGCCGCGACAGGGATAACCAGCGGGTTGTAGTGATCGAGGTCTACGACGCCGGCGAAAACAAGTGGTCGAGGAAATACCACACTCCCGAAGACGTGGCCGGGTACCCGGTCACACTTGCAGATGGACGGGTCCTGTTCATCGGGTCCGAGACGTGGGTCTACGAATCTGCATCTGAGGATTGGTCGAACGTGGCCGGACCGCCGGGTCGGGAATTCGGCTACTCCATCACCTCGCTTTCGGACGGCCGGGTCCTGGTGCTGGGCGGCGCCAATAGGACCGGAACCACGACCCCGCCACGTTTGACCGCTTCCGCCTCGATTTTCGATCCGTCGACCAATGAGTGGTTGGAAGCGCCGCCGCTGAGGGCTTCAAGATCATGGCATGAGGCGGTGGAGTTGCCGGACGGGCGAGTGCTGGTTATCGGCGGCTCCGGCGGCGAAATCGACGTGCCCGAAACCGAGTTCTACGCCGTGCGGCCTCGATGATTATCTGTAAGTTGCCGCGCAATGCCGCGATATCACTGGCGTGATCATTAGCGACGGCCCCGCTGGCGCTCAAGGCATAACCCAGAGCCATCTCCACCAGATATCGTCGGCAGCCATATTGGCGGGCCTCAGATACGGGTGGACCGGATCACTTGATATCTATGCGGCTGTCGGAAGGAGCCGGACTTAATCGACGCAGGTAAAACAGTTTCATCACGCTGATAACCAGTAGGACCAGGGCAAACGGCAACACAAATCCGCCTAATGACAAAAACGCGAACGCCGAGAACACCAGGAACAGGATCGAAACGCCGAGGAGATGGAGCCACCGCTCGCGGTCCTTGGTATGAACGCTTTTCAAGGTCATCAGGGCCAGTGACAGAGCGACTGGCACCATTAAAAGTCTCACGGCCCAGCCGCCGGCGTCCCCGGCAGGCCAGAGCCAGGCCACGGCCCACGCGGCTGCGATTGCCACCAAGCCGATGCCGAACACCAATACCGAAGCGATGGCAGACCGGATCATTGGCTGAATCCTAACAATCATCTCTCAATGGTGGCTGCCCTTCGCATCGCCTGTGCCGGTCTGCTATGGTCGGAGCTATGACCTTCCCGCATTTACCACCGCAGGTTTTTGACGCGGAGTCGGCTAGGGCGCAAGCCGAGCACCGTGCCGAGCGCCTCAAGGTGGGGTGACCGGCTGGGTCATCACGCCGCCCCGGCCTGCCCTGGATAAGGCGGCCGGTTCCTGGCAGGAACGTGCCTGGCGCAACAGTAGCCGGCCTGTCGTATGTAACAGGGGCATTGAATCCTCATGTTCAAAGTCATCGCCGGAATTGGACTCGTGCTCGCCGGCTCGTTGATGGTGAGGCCGGCGATCGCGGCCGCGCCGACGTGGCTCGAAATCAGTGGTGGAGGCCTTAAGCGACCAATCGTTGTGTTCTGGGCGGATGAACCGCAAATTCGGGCCCTGGATTGGACCTGGGCGGTCTCGTGCTTGTCCTGCGAGCCCGATGGCCTCCTGGACCCGAACTCGCCGCGGCGAGTCGATGGACCTCCAGCAGCCCGATCGACGCCTTACGTCCTCGCGTGGAAATTCGGTCCGCCCGTCAGCGCCAGGGAAGTGGTCACCGCCGAATGGCGGTACCAGGGGCCGAGCGAAGGCAATCCTGGGCTTATGCAGCTGACCAGTCACGTCGGAGCGGGATTCGAGAGCTGGTTTGGGATGTGGTTCCGAGCGAAACCCGAAAACGACGTCTTCCTGTCTGAGTTGCTGTTGGGCAACGGCTGCACGCGTGGCGGCGGGATTTCGTGCGTACCGATCGGTCAAGAGCACGCGTTCGTTCGGATCAAATGGGCGCTGGTTCGATGAGAACCCCGCCGTCGTTGCCCGGAACTCGAGGCTTGCTTCCGCAGGTGGCGGCGCTCCTGATCGTCGTCGCGCTTGCGTGCGCCTCTCCCCCTCTTGCGACTCCTCCGAATGGAGACGGGTTCCCGGCGCCGGGGCGCGATCAATTGACCGCTGTGCCGGCTCCCACTCAAACTTTTTTTCCTGCTCCGCCCCCTACGCCAGCCGCGCCCTCGACTCCGGAGGAAAGCCCTCGGCCGACCGCAGTGACGTCACCGACGGCGAGTCCAACCCCGACTTCCGTTCCCAGTTCGACGCCGCTTCCGATCTCCTCGCCGACTCCATCGACCCCGGCCGTGAGCAATGCGATCTCGCCCGAAAGCTGTCCGGTGACGTTGCCATTCGCACCAGAAGTGATCCCCGACGCGGCTGCCGACCCGATCCTGGGCGGATTTTCACCTCCTATGGATCGGAGCCGGCTCTCGATGTACGGCAACGATGCGATCTGGGTCGTGATCCCTCGGAACGGGGTTACGAA
Organism: Chloroflexota bacterium; assembly: GCA_016210435.1. Lineage (GTDB taxonomy): Bacteria > Chloroflexota > Dehalococcoidia > Lucifugimonadales > Lucifugimonadaceae > VGZT01. The sequence continues at coordinate 1,837 of JACQUF010000402.1, read as the reverse complement.
GGGCGTACAGCGGGACGAGGGGATCTTTGACGAGTTCCTGACTGTGCGTCTTGTCCAAGGCAGGTTGACCGCGGAAGGGAGACGTCTCGATGGTCCGGCTCCACCGCCTCACTTTGGAATCCCGGATGGCTACGGCACGATCGGGTTCCAGGCGTTTGGCGTGACGTTTCCGACTCCGGGCTGCTGGGAGATCACTCAGCGCGTTGACGGCAAGGAACTCCGTTTTGTGGTCCGGGTCGAGGGCCGAACAGCCCGGGAAGCGCAAATATCACCGCTGACGATGGGCGCGGAGAACGTCTCGTGGATGGGACCGTCAGGGCAGCAGGTCACGCTTACCCGAGACGCGATTGATGCGGCATTACCACCGGAATCACGTGGAAGGCAATTCGAATTCGATTCTCGCCTGTCCGACATGACGGCTGACGGACAATACGTGCTTCTCGGAACCTGGCCGAGCCCGCGAGCCCTCGTAGTGGTTTCCGCCGAAGGCGTGCCGATGGCGGCGTACGTTGCCCCGCCGCATCCCTGCTACGTGTTCAATTCGGGCTGGATACCCTCGAAAGAGATTGCACTTATCCAACTCGCAGGGCCAGGTTGTGGACGGCTTTTGACATTCACGCCTTCCGGTGATATCGAATGGGATATCGCGACCGAAACCCTAAAGGCGAACCTGTATGTATCACCCGATGAAGCCTGGGTGGCGCTGGAACAGCGGTTCGAAGATGCAACGGACCTCTACGAATTCGTCTCCACGGGGGATCCATCAATCCGATTTGTGGTTAACGAAAATGAACGTCCGGCATCGACCGAACACGGAATCGCCATCGAAGGGATCGGTAAGGCTTCGGGCATCCGAGACTCCTGGATCCCTCGCGGGCAACTGGCTTCGACGGTGGGCCTGCTCGAATGCCCGGTGACTATAGGGAGCGCTTCTAATCAATTCGGGGAAAGAGGCCGATATGGTAGTGCCGGCTTATCAACCGTGGTTTGGCCGGAAGGAACAACCGTATTCCGACCCGGGGGCCCCGGTTTCGTCGACCGTGACGGCTCGCTGGGCATGAAATGGCCGTGGACACGCGGGGATGGGGTCGTCGGCAAACTGACGATAGAGGGCCGGAGATTGGATGCGCCCGCGCCTCCATTACAGGCCAACATTCCGGAGGGATACGGCGATCGGGGATTCCAGTCAACTGCGTTGATCTTTCCAACCGAAGGATGCTGGGAGGTCACAGGGAGGGCAGATGACGCTACGCTGACCTTTGTGACGCTCGTCGTCAAGATCGCAGAAGGACCTTCCTGGCGCCCGTAAGGTCGTTTCAAAGAGGAATCGGAAACGGCCTCCCTTCGTCTGAATAGCGAAGGTCCACGAACTGAAACGGAGGCGTCATTCTGCATCAACTCCTCCAAAAATCAGGATCGGGGCACTTCCGCTGATGACCCTGGCGACAGTTTCGTGTGCGGGGTCGCCCACGCGTCCACCGGACGTGTCGCCAATCGCCAATCTTGAATCGCCGATCCGCGAACCCTCGCCAGAAACCACGCTGCCGGAGGGCTGGCGAAGGGTTCAGGTTCTGGCGACAAGCCTTGCTACCTCGTTCCGGCCCTTTGCGATCTCGTGCGCCATCTCGCCCGGCACCGCCGTGAGGAGGAGCCACCGCGCTGACTCGTCCGCGGTGGTCGCGACGACCCGTGGCGCATTTGAATGCACTGTCTGCCGTGCGCGATCCGGGATGAACTGGATCACCAGCGGCGCCAGGCACGCGTCGAATGAACCATCCGGGAACTTCAGTGCCTGGCCGTCGCCGACCTCGAACTTCGCACGCTCGTCGTGTATCTG
>JACQUF010000401.1 GCA_016210435.1 Chloroflexota bacterium | reverse complement strand
GGCGGGCGACGGCGTAGGGCATAGCGACAGACCGCCCCCTCTCAACCGGTTGGCGGCAGTGGTTCCGACACGGCGTTGGTCCCCGAAGGTCGGAACGGACTTAAGGGTGAGCATCTTGGGGCAACCTGCGGGTAGTTACGGCCGCGAACTCAGCCGCCCTCCATCTTGTATCCGTATCCGCGAACCGTTCTGACGACACGAGGCCGAGAAGGCTCAGCCTCGATCCTCAGGCGCACCCGCCTGATGCACTGTTCAATCTCCTCGTCACTCACGTCCCCGCCCCGGTCTAGCCAGCCAGCACTGGCGATTTCGTCTTTGCTGCACGCCTCTCCGCGCCGCTCGTAGAGCAGCCTCAGCACTTCGAACTCCTTTCGCGAAAGTGGTGGATCGAGGCGCTGATCTGCAACGTGGACGTCGCGGGATTTGGCGTCGACGCGGACAGAAATGCTCCGCGCACCGAGATCGAGGGTGATCGTAGAGTTCCCCGACCAAAACCTGAGCACAACCTGGTCTCGGGCGAGTCCAATCCGGTCACCTTCGGAGAGCCACCGTCCCGCGCCATCGACGGACTCGCCGTTCAGCGAAGTTCCGTTCTTGCTCCCAAGGTCGCGAAGCCGGTAATGCCCTTCGACTTCGACGACTTCCGCGTGAGTACGCGAAATGTAGGGATTACCCAGCGGGATCTCAGCCCGGGGGGGCTTTCCGATGATGCACCGCCCTCCCTCGATGGGGAACACGCTGGCGTCACTCTCTCCCTTGATTACGACGAAGAGCGGCATGCTTCACCCGGTGTGATTGCGGAGTAAATCAGCAGACACCATGGATTCTGCGAATTATGGCACGGTCGCCTTGAGGTTCCTCCGGGAGGCTGCTGTCAGCCGATCGTCGGGCAATTCTCAGCTCGCCGTCAGGTGCTCGAGCGTGCTGACGCCCCAAGATTCCGAATCGGCGACGAGTCGCACCCCAGGGTGACAGGTACCGCCGTCATGATCGTCAGGCTGCCAAGCTGGCTCGCAAACGACGGCCCACCAGGCGTAAGGAGGCGACGATGCACTCACCGATTCCGGGCGTCCCTGTGATCCTGATCGTCTCGCTGCTGGCGCTGGCCGGGCTGGTCGCCACCACGGACGTGGCGCTCGCCGCTCGCTGGGCCGGCCACCAGACCGGTGGAGGTAATGGGGCGGTGATACAGCCGCCACTTCAATTCGAGGGCGTAAGTCCCGCACCTGGGACCTCGATCAGCTTTGTATTTGAGGCCAAGGCCAGCTCGCTGGTACCCGCGCCGATGCTGCCACCGCCGGCACCGCCACCCCCGCCAGACCTCCTGGTTGCCGCGCCGGGCGCCACGATCCAGGGTCGCGCAATGTGGGTCGACCACAGCACGAGCCCGCCAAGAGTGATCCGCGTAACGAGCCCAACAGGCTTCCGCTGCAGTCCCGTTAACCCAGGCACAGCCCTTGTGGGATGGGGCACCGACAGTGCTATGCCTGGGCCGGTCTTCGTCGACTTCCGGGTCCTTGATGGTGGGATGGCAGAGTCACCGCCGGCCGATCAGGTGCAGATTCAGGTGTTCTCTTCTGCACCCGTGCCTCCTCCCGCGCCCCCGTCCGTTCGCCTGTATGCAGCCGTCGCTGCAGTCAGCGGCGAAGTGGTTCAGCACAGTTGCACCGGTACGGCGCTCGCAGCCCACTGGGGAGGTCATCAGACCGGGGGCGGCGACTCGACGGTGCTGCCTCCACCCCCTCCTTTCGCTGGCGTCAGTCCCGCTCCGGGTACGGCCGTCAGCTTTGGATTCGTGGCCAAGGCCGACTCCCTGACTCCTGCTCCGTCAGGACCAGCCGGCACTTTGCGGAGTGCGCCCGACTCCACGATAAAGGGTCACGCAAACTGGGTTGACCACTCGACCAGCCCTCCGCGCACGATCGCTCTCACGACCCCGGTCAACTACCGATGCAGTTCGGCGACGGGACAAGGAGGGATCTCCGGTTGGGGTACCGACAGCACCGTGCCGGGACCAGTTTTCGTCGTCTTCAATACCTTTGACGGTAAGGCACCTGAAGGTCCCGCTGTCGATCAGGTGTTCGTCCAGGTGCATCTGGCTCCTCCGGTGACTCCAGCGTCGCCGCCCCTCTACTGGGCCAACGCTGTGGTCGACGGCGGGGTGGTCCAGCACAGCTGCCGGTAGTGCCGCCATGGATGCAACGAAACGGGGCTGGAGCGGTCTCCGGCCTGCTCCAGCCCGTTTCGGCAGTTCAGCGGTCCGCGAACCGGGTAGCAGACTTCGCGGCCCGACGGGATCCTTCGTGGACGCCTGCCTCTCCCATGATCGCAGCGTAGCTGGCGGCCGACGCCGTACATCGAGGGAGGTTATTCTACCGGCCACGATTGGTAGCAACCCTCCTCTACGAGGTCTGGACAAGATGACTCCAGGGTTGGCTGGATCGATAGCTGCTATTGTGGTCCTCCTGGTGGCCTGTAGAACCGCGCCCACGACACCGATCGTTACGGCGGGCTCGCCCCCGGTAGCCCAAAGCGGCACCCCAACATCAACCACGACACCGATCGCTACGGCGGGCTCGCCCCCGGTAGCCCAAACCAGCACCCCAACATCAACGACGACACACTTGGAGAAGCTGCTCGGCCTGGTCCCGGACACACCAGAGACCCGCTCCAGCGTTTTTATCAACGACTACGACCTCGCAAGCACGCTCTTTAAGATCCCCCGCCCGGCCGCCGACGGAACCGAGGAAACGCTCAAGGAGTACTTTGCGGCGCTGGGATCACGGATTGGTGCCGGCAGCCCCAGGCTGGGCGAGGGCCCATTTATCAGCGGCTTTGTACCCGATGTCGGGTTGCGTCTGAAGAATCGCGCCTACCTGAACTTCGACCTGAGAGACGTAGATCAGAGCGTTCTGGTGGGGGCGCCACCTAGAGTGCTGGAAGTTATCCGGGGGCGGTTCGACCCCCAAGCGTTCCGCCGTGCCCTCGAAACGTGCGCCGGCGAATGTACGCCGCCCGACGCCCAGGAAGACTACGCTGGCGTCACGTTCTATAGCTGGGGTCGGGACCTGGAGATCGACCTTGGCAAGCGCCTTGCGCCTCCGGCGTTCGACCGTTTCGGCAGGGGCGGCCGCTTGACCGTGCAGCAAGACTACGGGTTCCGCACGCTTGCGACCGACGACATGAGGGCGATGATCGACGCCAGCCTGGACAGGCGTCCTTCGCTGGCAGACTCCGAGGATTTCCGACTCCTAGCCAGGGGGATGTTTGAGCTCAGAGCTTACGCGATGTTCCTGACGAACCAGACTCAGGGGCTTCCGGAGACTTCAAGAGCCCTCTGCCAGGATGAACCGCGCTGCATCGAGCAGTTCCGCGCACGCACGGCGGGCGAGCCGCTCCTGCGCCCGTACCATGCGTTTGCGACAGGTGCGGGCAGGGACGACCTTGGGGACTATGTGGCCTTGGTGCTAGTTCACGCCGACACCAGCTCAGCCGCCGACAATGTCGGACTCTTGCGCAAGCGGATCGAACGGTCCGGATCTCTGGTAACGAAGGGAACGCCGTGGACACGGTATTTCGATCCATACGGACTCGAGATGGCAGCCACGGGTCGAGTCCTCACGGCCAAACTACGACCCGCAGAGGGAAGAGGTCCATTATGGATTGAGTGGGTCCTCCAGCGCGATCCGCTTCTCCTGCACGACGGCGATGAGAGGCCGCAAGTCGTACCCAGCCCGGCGCCCACACCGACGTCGACTCCCGCACCCCGGCCCGCTCCCACGGCTACTGCCTTTGAGCCGGCGGCCATTGCGCCTGCGCGCTCCGAGTCAACCCCTCGGCCGGGCGCGACTCCGCTTGCCATGACGATCCCCGTGCTTGGATTCCGTGTCACGGATGCCGAATACAGCAAGCGACTGGACAGGATCATCCTAGTCTCTTCCAGTCCAAACCAGCTTCATATCTACGACCCTGTAGCTAATCGAGACACGACCGTAGACCTGCCCCTCCCGCCGAGTGCCGTGTCAGTGAGCCCAGACGGGGGATTTGCGGCCGTCGGCCACGACGCCTGGATCTCCTACGTAGACCTGGGGTCGGCGGCACTGCTGAAGACGTTGTCCGTTTCCATGAACGTCCACGACGTCGTGTTGGCCGACAATGGATATCTCTATGCCTTCCCCAGGATTGGCCAATCGTCGGAGCTCTCCTCCGTCGAAATAGCTTCCGGGATGGAGGCCCGGTCGTACGTCTGGTCGCCAGGCTCGGTGTACAAGCTTCATCCCGGCGGAGAGGGGATTTACGGAGCGGACACGACTGTCTCTCCCTCCGACATTCGGAAGTACAGCATCGGTGCCGGCAAGGCAGAGCTCCTCTACGACTCCCCCTATCACGGGGACTACCAGATGTGCGGCGATCTCTGGATGTCGGAAGACGGCCTTCGAATATTCACGAAGTGCGGCAACGTCTTTCGCTCCTCGAATATCCGAAGCGAAGACATGCCGTACAACGGCTCTTTGAGCGAGGTGCGAGGTGGCTTCGTGAGGTACCTGACCCACTCGTACGTCCTCAACAAGGTGCTGGTTATCCCTGAAAACTTGTATGGCGAGAGACCGGTGAGGGATACACAGGTACAGGTATACGGATACGACTTCCTCGGCTTCGAGCAGGCAATTGGGCTGCCGGAGTTCGTCGTCAACAACAGGTCCTACCCCGGCCACGGGAAGTTCCTGTTCGTCAACAACGATGGCAGCAAGGTCTTCGTTGTGCTTCAGGCTGACCCGAACGCGGGCATGCTCAATGACTACGGCGTCATCGGCTTGGAAAGTCAGATGCTCTTCTCGGCTAGCCCACGCCCAGCGGCTACTCCCACCCCCAAATCAAGTCTGCCACCCACGGCGACGGCGACACAGGTTCGCCCCGTGGCCGCCGCCACTCCCGCGGCCGTGACTGCTACACCCACCGCAAAGCCCACTGCGGTCCCTTCCACAGCTACGGCTGCGTCCTCCCGACCCGCCTCCTTCGCTCTGCTCTTTGACGGGTCGGACGACTTTGTCGGGATCGCGGACCCGAAGGGTTACTTCGACTTCGACGATGCCTTCACCGTCGAAGCATGGGTCAAGCCCTTGTCCCCTGGCAGCGGGCCTGGACCGTACAGGGCATTAGTCCGAGGTGCGTTCGCCGAGCCGGGAGGCCAACTCGGCGGCGGATGGGTGATGTATTTGTCCAATTACACGGGCGATTCGAGCTGGGGCCTCAGCGTCTGTGTGCCTTCATGCGAGGCGGCAATTTCAGGATTCGAAGTCGGCGAATGGCAGCACATCGCCGCCACCTACAACGGATCGCACATCAGCGTCTTCAGGAACGGTGTTTTTATCGGCAGCACATCGCACTCCGGCGATGTAACTGACATCAACTTCGTGCTCCTGGGAACGTGGGAGCGGTCGTTTCACGGCCTGCTTGACGAAGTCCGCATATGGAGAGTTGCCAGAAGCGAGTCAGAGATCCAGTCAACGATGGGCAAGAGGTTGACTGGCACCGAGTATGGCCTTGTCGGCTACTGGCCGTTCGATGAAGGCTCAGGGCAAGTAGTGAGCGACGCGAGTGCCTACGGACACCACGGCCGTCTGGGAAGCTCCACGGGCACCGATGAGGCCGACCCGCAATGGGTCGCTTCGGACATGCCTGTCGCGGCACCTGCCCCTGCCGGGACAAAGGTTTCGCCCCCGAAGGATGCCAGCCTCTTTACTCCATCATTGGCTGCCACTCCGCCAACAGCCCGAGTCGGAGGTGCATCCATCACCGCTACGCCCGGCGTCTCCATCGATACCGCAAAGCGCTATCTCGCCAGGTTCATAACCGAGCCTCGGAGGGGCGGGCGACAACGAAGGCCTTTGGGACCTCGCCCGCTTCCGGGTCCGGACTCGGGACTACTGCGGCGTCGAGGATTCCAGGATGTGACAGAAGCAGGGCTTCAAGCTCCGCGGGCGCGATCTGTTCGCCCCGGCCTGGGAACTCCAGAACCGTAAATTAGCACCGCATCGGGTACGTCCGCGGGCGCAATTCTGGACGGCGACGACAAGGCCCGATGCCGCGTCCCGCGCCCATCCGCGTGAACGGGGCATATATCCTGACGCGGGTTCCCTGACGCACAGCGTCCGGTAGAGAGCAGCCAGGTCAGGTCGACGACCCCCGCTCGGGTCGCCTCATAGCTGCTCGCAGTTGCCCCTTCCGACGATCGAGCTCGACGGAATTTGGCCCGAACCGTATCGCTTCTTGCCACGAAGCGATGGCGCACAGACGGTACCCCGCGGTTGCTCGACCGTCAAATCAGACAAGGGAGTCGCCGAAGCGGTCCTCGCGCTGCTCAAGCCGGGCGACGCGTTCGGCGAGATCGGACTGATCGATGGCAAACCTCGATCAGCCACGGTCAGCGCGCTCCAGCCGATCGACTGCTATTTCCTGGACCGCGCCAACTTTTTCGAGGTGCTGCTTACCCACCCTGAGATCGCCGCGGCAATGCTCCCGACTCTGGCGGCTATGGTTCGCTACGCTGACCGCTGGGTCGCCGCCTGCATTTGATGCGTTCGGTAAGCGCAGAGCCAAATCTCTTGCCGGAAGGACACGGCCAGCCGCGAATCGTGCCGGAGATTACTTAACATATAGCTC
>JACQUF010000400.1 GCA_016210435.1 Chloroflexota bacterium | reverse complement strand
CCTTCTTCCAGGCCAGCAACCGCTCCATTCCCGGGAGTCGCCTGCCTGCCGACGACCGCCGCCGCCGGCCCGGGTCGCTGCTGGTACTGGGTTGGGCCGCGGCCGACCGTCTTCTGGGCGACCGGAGCAAGCGGGCGCGCCGGCATCGGCCGCCTCGCCTGGGCCGGTCCGGCGTTCGCAGGAGCAAGATAACCGGCGGGTCGCGCCGCCTGTGCGGGCCTCGCCGATGCACCGGCCTGCTGAGCCGCGGTTGGATTCTGCGATTTCCGGGCCACCGCGGCGAGGGCCAGGTTGGCGCGCATGATCAGCTCGCCGTCCCCCCATGGCTTGTTGATGTAGTCCATGGCGCCCATCGTGCGCGTCCGGATGCGGTCTTCCGGGCGGCCCTTTGCGCTCACGATCACGACCGGGATGCCCCTGGCCCGCGGGTCGGCCTTGAGCATGTGCAGGGCCTGAAATCCGTCGACCCTGGGCATCGACAGGTCGAGAAAAATCACCTCGGGGCGCTGGCCTACGGCTATCTCGAGCACTTCCGTCCCGTCGGTGGCCTGGATCACCGTATGCCCGGCGTCTTCGAGCGACGCGGTCATCGCCGCCCGGACGTCGGGCTCATCGTCAACGATTAGAATGCGCGCCATCCGGCTCCTTCCAAGTCTCATACGGAAGTTTCGGCCAGTCATGAGATCGAGGCATGGAGGCTAGCCCCTAACCTGTGGTAGAGGATTCCCGAGCGCCCGCGATCCGGTCTGGCCGACGTGCCGGGCGCGCTGTCCCGCGCACGCACACGCGTTTGACAACTTTTTCACAATGTCCGATAGTTGGTTGCCAGTTCGAGATAGGGCCGGTTGCCGACGCCGCAGATAGCAATCCGTATCAACGGGCTGCGAAACAGAGACCTTCCCTAGCGGAAGCGCCAACCGCATAGCCGCCTTCCGCAGGCTTGGCGCGGTCCCGCAGAGTGCCCACAGAAATGCCACCCAGCGACACCAACTCCGAGGCAATTGATTACGTACTTCACGCCGCGCAAGAGCACGACGTGAAGTTCATCCGCCTTTGGTTCACCGACATTCTCGGTACGCTCAAGGGCTTCGCAATAACCATCGACGAGCTGGAGCACGTGCTGTACCACGGCGCCACCTTCGACGGGGCATCCATCGAAGGCTTCGCAAGGTCCGACGAAGCGGACATGGTCGCAATGCCCGACCCGAGCACGTTCCAGTTGCTCCCCTGGCGGCCTCGCTCAAACGCGGTGGCCCGGGTCTTCTGCGACATTATTCGCCCGGACGGGACGCCCTTTGAACAGGACTCCCGGGAAGTGCTCCGGAGGAACCTGCGCCGGGCCGCTGACCTCGGGTTTACGTTTTACGTTGGTCCCGAAATCGAATATTTTTATTTCAAGAACCCCGATCCGAAAAACGGGAAGATCCCCGAGCCGGTCGATGAAGGGGGCTATTTCGACCAATCCTCGGTCGGCTCCGGCCCCGACCTCCGACGGGACACCGTGCTCGCGCTCGAGGACCTCGGCATACCCGTGCAGCACAGCCACCATGAAGTGGCGCCTGGCCAGCACGAAATCGACCTTCGTCACACGAACGCGCTCGCCATGGCGGACAGCGTGGTCACCTTCCGGCTCCTCGTCAAGGAAATTGCTGCGAGCAAGGGGCTCTACGCCAGCTTCATGCCGCGTCCGCTGACCGACAAGCACGGAAGCGGCATGCACACGCACGTCTCCCTGTTCCGAGGCGAAGAGAACGCCTTCTACGACGCCAACGATGAGATGCGCCTTTCGGTGATCGGCAGGCGCTTCCTCGCCGGACTGATCCGCCACGCAGGTGAGATCACGGCCGTGACGAACCAGTGGGTTAATTCGTACAAGCGGCTCGTCCCCGGCTTTGAAGCGCCGGTCTACGCGTCCTGGACGCGCGGGAACTGGGGCGATCTGATCCGCGTCCCCTCCTACCGGCCGGGACGTGAAGGCTCCGTGCGCATCGAGTACCGTGCGCCCGACCCGGCCTGCAACCCCTACCTCGCATTCAGCGTGATTCTCGCCGCAGGGCTGGCCGGCATCGAGAACCAATACCCGCTACCCGAGCCCGTCGAACGCGATATCTACGCGATGTCGGACGCGGACCTCGCGGAAATCGGCATCAGCCGGCTGCCCAGCAACCTCAGCCAGGCCATTGATCTCGCAGAGCGAAGCGACCTCGTGCGCGAGGCTCTCGGCGACCGCGTGTTCGAAAGCTTCATTCGCAACAAGCGAATCGAGTGGCAACAGTACGAACGCGCAGTGACGGACTACGAAATCCAGTATTTCCTGGGCCGCCTCTAAGCCCCGGAATCGTCCGGAACCAACGAATGAGTTCCCCCAATCCGTCTGATTTCGAACCTTCCACGCCTTTGCAACGACCGGCAAGGCAGGGGCTGTACCAGCCGGACCACGAACACGACGCATGCGGCGTCGGCATAATCGCAAACATAAACGGCAAACGTACGCACGAAATAGTCGAGCAGGGCCTCGACATCCTGATCAACCTCGGCCACAGGGGCGCGTGCGGCTGCGACCCCAGGACCGGCGACGGGGCGGGGATCCTTATCCAGTTGCCCGCCGCCTTCATGACGAAGGTGGCGCGTGGCGCCGGAATCCGGCTTCCTGAGGCAGGCCGTTTCGGCGTAGCGATGGTCTTCCTACCCCAGGACCCGGGCCTCCGCAAGCAGTCCGAAGCGGTCGTGGAGGGAATCTCCCGCGCGGAAGGCCTCAGAGTCCTCGGCTGGCGGGACGTCCCCGTTAACCCGCTCGCCGCGGGGTGGCTTGCACGTGAAGTG
>JACQUF010000394.1 GCA_016210435.1 Chloroflexota bacterium | reverse complement strand
TGGCAATACGCCCTGCCATCGGAATCCGGCGTGGCAGACTCGGCTCGCGCTCGCTCACCCTCTCCCGAAAGTAGAGGGGAGACCGTATCCCGAGGGGGAGAGGGTGCCAGTTACCAACGAAGAGGAGACAACGGTTCTGTGAGACGATAGGAGAGCCATGTTCGAATCCCTTTCTGACAAGCTGACCGCAGTTTTCGGCAAGCTTACCGGCAAGGGCCGCATCTCCGAAAATGACGTCGATGAGGCCCTGCGCGCAGTTCGACTCGCATTGCTCGAAGCGGACGTCGATTTCAAGGTCGTCAGCGGTTTCATCAAAGCCGTCCGCGGGCGGGCGATCGGGTCCGACATCTTCACTTCGCTCACCCCCGGCCAGACCGTCGTCAAAATCGTCCGCGAGGAGCTCGCAAAAATACTCGGCGGGGAAGCGGCCGATCTGCAGCGAGGCGACCGGCCGCCGACGGTCATCATGCTCGTCGGGCTTCATGGCGCCGGTAAGACGACCACAGCCGCCAAACTTGCCCTGCACATCCGGAAGACCCGCAAGCAGGACGTGATGTTGGTCGCCGCGGACCTCAAGCGCCCCGCGGCCATCGACCAACTTGTCCAGCTGGGCAAGCAGCTCAATATTCCCGTTTATTCCGAAAGCCCCGATGGAACGACGCCGCCGAAGCTGATCGACCGCGCAATCAAACAGGCCCAGGAAAAGAATGTCTACTGGTTGATACTCGACACGGCCGGCCGGCTGCATATCGATGACGAATTAATGGCGGAACTGGCCGAAATAAGGGACGCGGTCAAACCGGTCGAAACGCTGCTCGTCGTCGACGCGATGACCGGCCAGGACGCGGTGCGATCCGGCTCGGAATTCCATAACCGTGTCGGGCTAACCGGCATCATCATGACAAAAATGGAGGGCGACGCCCGGGGCGGCGCCGCGCTGTCCATGCGTTCGGTCACGGGCGTGCCGATCAAGTTCATCGGCGTGGGCGAAAAGCCGGACGCGCTCGAGCCGTATCACCCGGACCGTCTGGCATCGCGCATCCTTGGCATGGGCGATGTCGTGACACTGATCGAGAAAGCGCAGGAAGATCTCGATCTCGAGAAGGCGAAGGAACTCGAAAAAAGGCTCAAGAAAGCACAGTTTAATCTTGAGGACTTCCTTGACCAGATCCGCCAGGTACGGAAAATGGGTCCGATTTCCGATCTCCTTGGCATGATCCCGGGAATGGGCGCCTTGCGCGGCAAAATCGATCCCCGAAATATCGATGAAAAACGCCTGGTGAGAGCCGAAGCTATTGTGCTTTCCATGACCCTGGCCGAGCGCAGGGATCCTCGGATAATCAACGGCTCGCGCCGACGCCGGATCGCGATCGGAAGCGGCACTTCCCCGTCAGAAGTTAATCAGCTATTAAATCAGTTCTTCGAGATGCAGAAACTAATGAAACGCGTCGTGACCGGCGGCGGCCGGCGGGCGCTGATGGGGATGCTGGCGGGGAAACGCTAGCGTGCCGCCGTTTTTTTTCAATCGGGGAGGGGTGCTTCACTCATTTTTCGTATCTGGCGCCCGACCCCCGCGCCTCTTTTGTCGTTGTTGGGCGAGCCTCGGAATGCAGCTCAGAACAAGCCGGGCTCGGGCGGATACTGGAGCTTTTTTTCCTTGACGCCAAGTTCCGAACTTAATTAACATTGGTCCGCGGGTAAAGGCCCGCAGAGGCCCCAAGGAGGGGGCGTCCACAATCTAGACCACTGGCGGTCGGGAGGCACGTATGGTCCTCATTCTGACCGCCGTCATTACGGCCCTGGTTGTCGCGATACTGGCGGGGGCTATCGGTTTCTACCTCAGAAACGCGCTCGTAACGCGCAGCGCCAAGGCGGCGCTCGAAGCGGCCCAGGAACAGATTCGCCGAGCGGAGGAACGCAGCAAAGAGATCCTGCTCGAAGCAAAGGAAGAGGCCATTAAGGCCAGGACCGCGCTTGAGTCGGAACTTAGGGCCAGACGGCAGGAACTTCAGAAGCAAGAACAGAGATTGGAGCAGCGTGAAGAGCAACTGGAACGAAGATCCTCGGCAATAGATTCGTGGGAATCCAAGCTAAGAAATCAGGAAGCTCAGTCTGAGAAAAAACTTCAGGAACTCGATACCCTCAAGCAAGAAGAAACCAAGCGTCTCGAGTCCCTGTCCGGATTGACAATCTCCGAAGCAAAAGATCTGCTTCTTCGCCGCGCTGAAGAAAGCATCCAGTTCGAACTGGCGCGACGAATCAGAGACTCCGAGCAGCAGTTCCGGGACCAGGCGGATGCACTTGCACGCGAGATAGTCGCGGGTTCAATTCAGCGACTGGCGTCGGAAGTCGTTGGCGAAGCGACGATCAGCTCGGTACAGATCCCGAATGATGAAATGAAGGGGCGGCTGATCGGGCGCGAAGGCAGAAACATCCGCGCGATCGAGGCGGCGACGGGAGTGGACCTGATTATCGATGACACTCCTGAGACGGTCACGATCTCGTGCTTCGATCCAATTCGAAGAGAAGTGGCGCGTCGTGCTCTGGAGAAGCTGATACAGGATGGCAGAATCCATCCGGCGAGGATCGAGGAGATCGTCCAGCGCGCCCAGACCGACGTAAATGAGGTAATTCGCAAGGCCGGCGAGCAAGCAATGCTGGACTCCGGCGTGAAGGGCCTTCACCCAGAGCTAGTGAAGATGATGGGAAGGCTCAAATTCCGGTACAGCTACGGGGAGAACGTCCTGCAGCATTGCGTCGAGGTTTCGCTCCTCGCGTCGTTGATCGCTTCCGAGGTCGGCGGTAAGACGAACGTCGCACGGACGGCGGGATTCCTCCACGACATTGGCAAGGCGTTGACTCACGAGGTTGAGGGTCCCCACGCGGAGATCGGCGCCGACCTCGTCGGCAAGTACGGCATGCCGGAGGAAATGCAAAAGGCGATCCGGGAGCACCACGACAGGGAGATGACAACTGCTGAATCCTTCATCGTGGCGGCCGCGGACGCAATCAGCGCGGCCCGTCCGGGTGCCCGGCGCGATACGGTCGAGCATTACATCCAGCGGCTCGAAGCCCTGGAAAATGTGGCCCGCGGATTCCCCGGTGTTGAGCGTTGCTATGCGATTCAGGCCGGCCGGGAGATTCGCGTGATGGTGAAACCGGAAGAAATCGACGATTCGAAGGCGGCGGTTCTGGCCCGCGACATCGTGAAGCGGATCGAAGAGACGCTCGCGTACCCTGGCCAGATAAAGGTCGTGGTCATCAGAGAGTCGCGGACGGTCGAATTCGCGCGCTAGCCGGGGTGCTCCGCCCTCTCCTCGATCCTCCCCCATCAAGGGGGGAGGAGGGAATTGCCGCCCTCACCCGCCCTTCGGGCAGATCCCTTCGCATGCGCTCAGGACGGCGCCTCTCCTTCCCTTCGACTCCGCCCAGGCGCCGTGCTGAGCCTGTCGAAAGGGCAAGCTGGCTCAGGGCGACGCCTGCGGGGCAAGGGGGATAATCGCGTGATCACACGCAGATTGCCGAGGTAATTGCTTGCGCGTGCTTATGGTTGGCGATGTTGTCGGAAAGCCGGGGCGGCATGCCGTCTCGGCAATACTTCCGACTGTTCGTAAAGACCTGAACATCGACCTTGCCGTTGTGCAGGGCGAAAATGTCGCCGCGGGATTCGGATTGACCCTGGATACTGTGCGCGAGCTTATGGACGCCGGCGCCGATGTGATCACAACCGGCAATCACGTCTGGGATCGCAAGGAATTCCTGCCGCATCTCGATAACGAAGATCTCCCGGTCATACGTCCGATGAATTACCCGCGAACAGTGCCCGGCCGCGGATACATCGACCTTGGCAAGATCGTTGTCGTGAATCTGATCGGGCGTGTATTTATCGGTGAGGCGGACTCGCCTTTCAACGCCATCGACCAGTTCCTGGCGACGAACGTCGCGGTTGGGCGGCCGATCGTTGTCGACTTCCATGCCGAAGCGACGTCAGAGAAGCAAGCGATGGGCTGGTACCTGGACGGGCGGGTTGCCGCGGTGGTCGGCACGCACACGCACGTGGCCACGGCCGATCCGCGGATCCTCCCCAAAGGGACGGCTTATATCAGCGACCTGGGAATGGTCGGTGCGATCGATTCAGTGATCGGCATGGAAGTCGAGGACGCGCTCTTCCGATTCCTTCACAACATGCCGCGTCACCTGCGGGTGGCCAGCGGCAGAAGCAGGTTCAATTCAGTGCTGCTTGACATCGACGAAAGCGGAGTGCCGACCAGCATTGAGCGGGTCGACAGGGAAACGAAGGCGTGAACAAGGTCCAACTCGACCAGTCGGCGGCTCGGCCGTTGGTCGATCTGCATCTGCATACGACCGCCTCTGATGGATGCTTGTCGTCCGCCCGGCTGATAGATCAGGTCGGCGCGACCAGCTTGCGAGTTGTCGCAATAACGGATCACGACACTACCGGGGGACTGCCTGCGGCGTTCGAGCGCCTTGCGCGGTACCCGCAGCTTCGGTTGATTCCCGGGATCGAACTCAGTGCCGAGAGCGATGGATCGGAAGTCCATCTGCTCGGCTACTTCATCGATATCGGAGATCCCGATTTCCAATCGCTGTTGATCCGGATGAGGGAATCCAGGGCCGACGCTGCCCGCCGCACGGTCGAAAAGCTTCGGACCCTGGGCGTGCACATCTCGTGGGAGCGGGTCCTGGAGTTGGCAAACGGCGCGGTTGGAAGGCCGCACATCGCGAGGGCCATGCTCGAGGCGGGCTACATCAAGTCGATGCAGGACGCGTTTGACCGATATCTCGGCGATAACGGGATAGCGCGGGTCCCACGCCAAAAGCTGACGGCTCTCGAGGCTGTGCAGCTTGTTCATCGACTCGGGGGAGCCGCGGCGATCGCCCATCCGAGGACGGTGGATGACGTCGAGCGGGTGGTAGCGCAGTTGGCAGAAGCGGGGCTGGACGGGATCGAAGTCTACGCAGAAAAGTACATGCCCGAACAGCGCGCGCAGTACCAGCAGCTTGCCGGCAGAAACGGACTCCTGGAATGCGGTGGCAGCGACTACCACGCCAACGGGACCGAAGGCGAGGTCATACCTGGCGCACCTGGCGTCCTGGGGCCGGCGCTCGAAGTGCCTGACCTGCTGCTGGAACGTGCGCGGTCGCGGACGGCGCGCTTGAGAGGGTCTGCTCCCAGATGATTCCTGCTAGGAACCTCCTCCTCTGGAAGGAGGGGGCTCGGGGGTGGAGGACGTCTTTCCCCCGACCCCGGACCCCCGCTCCTTCCCTTCGACTCCGCTCAGGCGCCGCGCTGAGCCTGACGAAGCGGCAGGCTGGCTCAGGACACCGCCTCCGTGGGGCGGGGGCTGCGCCAGGGCGCTAACTCCGAACATGCCTGTGTGGCAACTGGTCCTCGCGATCGCGCTGGCGTACCTGTGGGGCTCGATCCCCTCTTCCTATATCGCCGTCCGCTTGATCAAGGGGATCGACCTTCGGCAATACGGCACCGGCAACATCGGCGTTTCGAATGCTGTAATGCAAGCCGGAAAGTGGGTTGGTGTACCACTCGTGATTTTCGATGTCCTGGTCAAAGGCACGCTCCCCGTGTTTCTCGCCTCGGGGGTAGTGTTCGACCTGGGCACCAGCACGCAAGTCGCGATCGGCCTCGCAGCGATCGTTGGGCATAACTGGTCGATCTACATCAAGCTGCAAGGGGGGAGAGGGCTGGCGCCAGCCCTGGGCGTGCTGCTTGCTCTGCATTGGCCGCTGCTGCTCGCCTACTCGGCGGTCGCTCTGGCCGTCTGGACGCCGACCCGCAATAGCCCGGTTGCGTGGTTTGTCGCTGCGCTTTCGCTTCCCGTCCTCGTCGTGGTGATGCGCCTGCCCGCAGAAATGCTCGCGTTCGCGTTTGCCTATGCGGCGATCATCCTCGTGAGACGTGCGCTTGGGAACTGGCCGGGGCGTCAGCCGCCGAGACCGCGGGAGCTTTCGGCGACCCGCGTACTGATCAACCGCCTCG
>JACQUF010000393.1 GCA_016210435.1 Chloroflexota bacterium | reverse complement strand
CCTCGCCTTGCCGGGTGCGTAGCCCGGCTCGCGCGCCCAGCGCGTCCCTGTTACCGGTCATTCGTGACTACTCCGCGTTCTCACATGGCGAATTGAATCTGTGCGGGAGCAAAAGGTTACCAAACCCCGCCCCTGGTCACGATGCTAGCATTCACGGGTTGCCGCAGAGCGGCGCCAGGCGCCCTGCCGCGCCCAGGCCAAGCTCGCCAGATGGGGAGACGCTCCCGCCTGATCAACCGAGAGTCCCTGGCCCGCCGCACCCCTTTTTTCTACGGCTGGGTGATCGTCTACGCCGCGGGCAGTTCGATGTTCGTCCGGAATGCCGCGGCTTCTCTCACGCTGGCGGTATTCATCTATCCGATGGCGCAGGACCTCGGCTGGAGCCGCGCACTGATAGCGGGCGCCGCTTCGGCCGCAGGAATCGCGGCCATGTTCATATCTCCCGTTACCGGGTGGCTCTTGGACCGCTTCGGGCCGAGGGCGCTGCTGGGCCTCTCGGTACTCGTTCTGGGATTCACGTCGATCGGTCTCGCATGGGCCACCGTCCCGATCGCCTTCTACCTGCTGTACGGAATCGGCCGAATAATCTTTTCTTCCCCCGTGCAGATCGGGGCCGCAACGGTCGTTTCACAGTGGTTCGTCAAGAGGCGGGGTCGTACGACCGCCATCCTGGGCGTTGTGCACTCGATGGGCATGGGCCTGATCCCGCTCTACGCGCAGTTCATCATGAACCTGTTCGACGGAAACTGGCGGCCCGCCTGGATCGCGATCGGGATCCTGGTCTGGGTAATTGCGCTCGTGCCGGTCTGGCTGCTTCTGATCCGGCGCCCGGAGGACGTGGGGATGGTGCCGGACGCGAAGACCGGCGAAGAGGCAGCCAGGATCAAGGTCTCGACGAAGCGGACGACTAGCGACGCGGAGCCGTGGTCGTTGAAGGAAGCGATGCGCACACCGGTCTTCTGGGTGCTTGCGCTCGTTGGCGGACTCATGTTCTTTGTCCACGCAGGGGTCAATACACACCAGGCGGCGTTCCTGCGGGACCGCGGGATATCGGCGACCGCTGCTGCCGGAGCGCTGACGGCACTCGCGGCGGGCACAGCCATCGGCAGCATGGCGTGGGGCCTCCTGACCGAACGGCTCCCGGTCCGATTCGTATATGCCGCGGTCGCCGCGTGGATCGGGCTGGTCGCGCTCGTATTCCTGCTGGTGGATTCCATAGGGATGGCATATCTGGCAGCGTTGCTTTTCGGCTTTGGCCTCGGCGGACTGCTCGTCGTGCCCCCGGTAATCCTCGCGGACTATTTTGGCCGCAAGTCGCTGGGATCGATTCGCGGTGCAACAGAGCCCTTTGTCAGCTTTGCGCAGGCGCTCGGCGCGGTCGGCGCCGGACTGGTCTGGGACATCACCAAGAGCTACGACGGGGTATTCCCGGCGTTCACAGCTGTGGCGGGAGTCGCGTTCCTGCTGCTGCTGCTGGCGCGGGCACCGGCGCGTCCCACCCCCGCGACGGTTGCCGTCGCGTCGACCGCAGGCTAAAGTCGCGGCGCGCAAGCCCTTGCCCCTCGCGGGAGCGGGTCCGTCCCATCTCAGTCGGGACACGGGTGAGGGTTATAAAATCCGCCGCACAAGAGGGTCCGTCCCGGCTGGGTCGGGACTGAGGTGAGGGTGATGACAATGCAGCCCGCCGGCCTCCGCGCAAGCGCGATCGTCAACGAGCTGGTCGCCCAGGGGGTGACGCACGTCGTGACGCTGCCGGACAGCGAGACCAAGTTCATGTACGACGCCATTCGCAGGACGGGGAGTATCGAGATTATCCCGATATGCCGCGAAGGCGAAGGGGTCCCCATAGCTGCCGGTCTCTGGGCGGCCGGCAAGAGACCGGTCGTGATCATTCAGAATTCGGGGCTTTTCGAGTCCGGTGATGCGTTGAGAGGGCTCGGGATCGGCGTGAATCTGCCCCTCGTTATGTTCATCGGCTACAGGGGCTACACGCGCCACGGCGACACGCCGGACTCCGCCGCCCGCTACCTCGAACCGTATCTGCATATGTGGGGCGTCCCGTTCTTCCTCTTGGAATACGAGACCGACGTTGACCGGATCAAGCTGGCGTTCAGCGATGCGGAAAAGCGGTCTTCGCCGGTAGCCGTGCTCGTTGGCGTGGAATACGCGGAGGAATAGGAAAT
>JACQUF010000399.1 GCA_016210435.1 Chloroflexota bacterium | reverse complement strand
TGAGCGACTAATGTTGAGAACTCAGTAATGTGGAGGCGACGTCCCGGAGACGGCCTTGGCGCTGGGATGGATGGGGCGCTTCCTCCACATTACTAAAGCTCACAGCGACTCCAGCCATTCCAGTACCGAGGCGTCAGAGCGCCAAGATTTCGGCGAATGCAGGCCATTGCCGGGTGGCTGGACGCGGGCGATAGCCTCCCTCTTCATCTGGAGATCGATCGTTGCGTATTTGTTGGTCGTGTTGATGCTGGCATGGCCGAGCCAGTGGCTGATCGTGGCCAGATCAACCCCGGCCTTCAGGAGGTGGACGGCGGTGCTGTGCCGCATGCTGTGTGGATGGAGCCTTTTGCGCGACAGGTTAGGCACGGTGGCTGTCGCGCGCTGGCAGTGCTTCGCCAGGATGTAACGAACTCCGAAGCGGGTAAGCGGCCTGCCCCACTGGTTGAGGAAGAGGGGCGCGCTGGAATCCAGATCCAACTGCCGTTCCTCACAGAAGGCTCTGAGGACCTGGGCCGTCTGTGGCCAAAGGGGGCAGATCCGTACCCTCTGTCCCTTGCCGCGCAGCCTCACCTGAAACGGGCGCACCAGCTGGAGATCCTGGACCCGTACGTCGAGGAGTTCCTGAACCCGGGCGCCGCTGTTGAACATGAGCGCCATGAGCGCGTAGTCCCGTCGTCCGTCCGCGGTCGAGCGATCGACTTGGTTCAACACGGCCTCGATCTCGTCGTACTCCAGGTAGTCGATCGGTTCGGATCGGGCGCGTTTGAAAGGAACGCCGAGGATCCGCTGGGCCTGTTCCATCCGATCGGGGCGCTGGGCAGCCACGAAGCGAAAGAAGGCGTGAATGGCGGCCAGGCGGACATTGCGGGTCGCGACGTTGTTGTGGCGGTCTTTTTCCAGGTGGGCCAGAAATCCGATCACGACCTCCGGGGTGATGATGTCCAGGTCCAGCGCGGCCGGATCGCGACTCGTTGAGACGGCCAGATACCGCAATAGAAGAACGAGGGCGTCCCGATAGCTCCGCACGGTATGCGGGCTAAAGCCTTTCATCCCCGGAAGGTAGTCGGCGAAGAAATCGCGCAAGGCGAGGGCCAACGCGTTGGGCGCCTGTGTTCTCATCGGGCGCCTCCCTCGGTTTCCGGGATCGCGGTGACGAAGGAGCCGCAGTACGCCGCAAACTTGTCGCTCGCTGCTGACGCCAAGTCTTCAATGAGCGGCAGGTAATACTCGGTCGAGGTAATCGAGACGTGTCCCATATAGGTGGCCAGGAGAGGAAGTTTGGCCTGCGGATCGGCTCCGATCCGATACCACCGCAATAGCGCGTGGACCGCAAAGGTGTGACGGACGTCATGGACGCGCGGCGGTCGGCCGTCCTGGGTCTTGATGTCCACGCTCCGAAACAGCGCCCGCAGCGCCTGCGCTAAACCCCCGCCGGAATAGGCCCGCGAGATGCCGTAACCGTTCCAGATGAGCGGCTTGTCGGCCGCCATCGGAAGATGCCGACGCCTGCGTGCGCTCAGATAGGCTTCGACTTCCTGGGCTGCATCGAGAGAGAGCGGGACGTATCGGGACTTGTGGAACTTGGACTCGCGGATCAGGAGAGTGCGATTTCGCGCGTCATAGTCGCCTACGGTCAGACGGATCAACTCGCCGCGGCGGAGACCCGACGTGTAGAGAAGCGCAATGGCGAGGCGCATCACCTGGGGCCGCAGCGGCGAGCGAGGGATCGGCTTCAGCGCGCCGGCGGCCCGGATCAGGCGGGCGATTTCCACCTCCTTGAAGATGTACGGCGGCTTCCGTGGCCGTTCCCGGGGGAAAAGTCGGGGGTCCGGCACAAAGCAGTCCGGCTCGGTTCGTTGCCGGTAAAGACAGAAGTTGTGGACGATCATCATGCGCCGACGCTGCACGTTCGAGGTCAGGCTCCGTTGGGTCTTGCACCATTCTGAAAACAGTGCCAGCGTGAGATCTCTGGTCGCCCTTCCGGCCACCAGGAATCGATCCAGGGACTCCAACACTGCCCGCTCTGCCCTGTAACTTCGCCCGAGGGCCTGTTTCAGCTGCAGGTAGCGAGCGATCACGGCTCCCAAAAGCGAATGACCGTTCACAGCCACGCCTCCTGGTCACCAGCCCGAGGGATGGAGAGCGCAACCTCGCGGAGATCATCGATGGCCAACCTGAGATACACGCACGTGCTCTCCGCGAGACGATGACCGAGAAGATCTCCGATCGTCTTGACCGAAAAGCCCTGGCGGAGCAGGTGAACGGCGTAGGAGTGGCGAAGACAACCCGGACCGAAGTGAGGCGCCTCTACACCGCTGCGGCGGACCCAGTAGCCGAAGGCGACGCCAAGCGCCGTGTTCCCCACGGGGTGGACGGGCGCGCGAACACTCAGGAAGAGCTGGCGATAGGGAAACTGCGGGCGCGCTTTCCGCAGGTATTCGAGCAGAGCCCCTCCCACCGCATCCGTCAGTGGCAGGGTTAACAGTTGCCCGGTCTTCCTCTGGTTAATCCAGATCTCGTCCTTGCGCCAGTGGATGGCATCCAGCGGAAGGGTCACGATGTCGCTGGCGCGCAGCCCGTAGGTGGCCATCATCGAGAACATGGCGAAGTCTCGCCGCCCCACCGCAGTCTTCCGATCGATGGCATCGAGGAGGCTGCCAACCGTCTCCCACGGAAGGGCCCGGGGGAGCTGTTCCAGCCGGTACCGCTTCGGCGTATCGACCTGAACCTCCAGACCCGGCCGAAGTTGTCCCTTCATCACCAGGAAGCGCAGAAAACCCCTCAGATGGGCGACGACATGCTGCATGGAGCCACGACCGAGGCGCTGGCCTTCGACCACGATGAAACTCTCGAGATCGCTAATCGACAGCTTGGAGAGATCGATCTCGGTCGAATGTTGTTTGAGGTGTTCCAGGAACCGGGTGGCTGTGGCGAGATGGCTGTGGAGAGTGCTGCGGCTGAAGCCACGGACGTCCGTCAAATAGGTGGCGTATGGCCCCACGTGGGACCAGAAAGGCGGGGGCTCGGGGGCCGCTACCGGCAGTAGCCCTTGCTGTTCGAGAAAGGCGCGAAGGACGGTACTGGCGCCGGTGATCATGTTGTTCCGGCGGTGATCGCGCCAGCAGGCGAGCAAATCCTCCCGTGTCACCTCCCACAGATGTGTGCGACCTCGCTTGCGAAGATATTCGTCGATGTGGGCCGTCGCTGATATACGGATGATCCGCGTCCCGTAGGTACTGCCGCGTCCCATTAGCCAGTCGTCGAATTCGTCCGCGATCGGACCGAGTACCGGCAACGACAGATAGCGGACATGTGACTGCGGGTAGAGCCGTTTGAGCATCGGAACCCTCCTTCGTTGTTGCAAGTGCGGAGGATTCTGGCCCGACGCCATCAGTAATGTGGACTGTGCAGGTGCGAATCGGCCCTCTTCAAACGGCGCGACGGTCGGCGCTCCACATTACTGACTTCTCAACATTAGTCGCTACACAGGAGATCGAAGAAGCCGGCCATGCGGCGCTTCACGTAGTCGGCGAGCGGGAACCTGCGCGGCCCAGATCGGTCAGCGCTCCACAGCGGCTGCCGGCACGCGGCGCAGCGGTGCTTCTGTCGCCCAAGGGCTTCGCGCACGATCGGGACTCCGTCTTCGTCGAGGACCTGCGCGTAGCACGACGGGCAGCAGGAAAACTTGAACGGCAAGCCGTCCTTG
>JACQUF010000408.1 GCA_016210435.1 Chloroflexota bacterium | reverse complement strand
GACGAGATCGAGCCCGACGACGTCATGTATCTGATCAATGCGATCTACTTCAAGGGCGGCTGGCAGTACGAGTTCGATGAGAAGGACACGACGGAAGGGACCTTCAACAACTCCGACGGCTCAACCGTACAGGCGCCGATGATGCGGCAGTCATCGTCCGCCAGGTACGACTACCTGGACGGCGATGGCTTCACTTCCCTTCGGCTTCCATACCGGGGCGACGCCAGTATGTACATCTTCCTGCCGGACCGAGACTCCAGCCTGCGGAAGTTCATGGACGGTTTGGACGCCGCCGCCTGGGCGCGTTGGACGAAGGACTTCCAGCATGATGGCACTGGCACGATCGTCATGCCACGATTCGAGCAGGAGTACGACGTCACGCTCAACGAGACCCTGAAGGCGATGGGTATGGAGATCGCCTTCGGAGGAGACGCCGACTTTTCGGACATGGGTTCGGGCGACCTTTACATCGATCGCGTAGTGCACAGGGCTGTGGTGGAGGTGGACGAGAAGGGTACCGAAGCCGCGGCGGCGACCATGGTAGTCATGGAAGAGTCCGGTCCAGCTTTCACGTTCGAGTTCGTCGTAGACCGGCCCTTCTTCTTCGCCATCACCGACGATCAGACCAGCAGCGTTCTGTTCACGGGCGCGGTCTATGAGCTGGGCAGCAAAGAATGACCTCGTGAACCCCTCGCGGGTCGCTTTCCTGCTTATGCTGCTCTGGTCGCTCGCCGCCGCGGCCTGCTCGAGCCGATCCAGTGCGAACCCGGATGCCGCCATTAAGCTCCGGTATCTGACCTTGCTCGTTCTTGCGATAGCCACGACTCTGTCGTGCGGCGGCGGTCCCGCTCCGAGCCCAACGGAGCAGGCGGTTCCGACCGCGGCGGTCGTCACGCCCACAGAAGCCCCTCCGCAGGTCGACGATTATCCGTTCGAAGTGGTTCGGGGGGACTTCCTGGTGCTCCCTGCGCCCGGAGGGGGGGCCGTCAAGCGGAGGCGCTTCGCAACGCTCCTGGGCTCGATTCCCGATGCGCCAGATGCACGGCTTCAGGTCTGGCTGAACGACTTCGGTTACATGTGGCGGTTCTTCGAAGAGCGCGGGATCGCCAGGCCAGGGGAAAACGATCCGCCGGATGCGGTTGTCCAGGCCTTGCGCACGGTGCTGGGACAGGGGTTGTCCCTCGAGATAGGCGAGCTATTGCCGTGGCCTGACTCCGCTCCGTGGATCGCAGGAGGACTGGGAACCGACTATCCGAACGAGTACCTCTTCCATGCCGCCTCCGGATTTGATGCACGCAATGTCGAACTTGCCGCTAAAACAGGTCCGGGAAACGACCGCCGTGGCCTGAACAAAGGACGCGAAGAACTCGCAGTGGTGCTTGGAGACTACGAACGGGAAGCGATCTTTTCCAAGCTCAGGTCATGCGACGAGTGCGCCCCCTACGACGCCCGGGAGTACGCCGGCATTGACTACATGGCCTGGGGTGAGGACTTCGAGATCAGTCTCAGGAATCGGCTGAAGCCGCCGTGGTTCGACTCATTGGGCCGGGCAGGTCGAGTGGCCATCTTCGAGGGAAAGATCGTGCAGGCATGGAGCAACGAGGGCATCGAAGGTCTCATCGATGTACAGGCCGATCGCGGCGCGAGCCTCGGCGATGATCCCGCCGTCGCAATCGCGGCCAACGTCCTCGACTCACTGGGCGTCTTCAGCGCGGTGGTGTCGGCGGCCGATTTTTCGCTCGATGGCCTCGATGAACACCTAGCGAGGCGATGTGTTGGCCGCGATGGCTACACGTCTTCCGATTTTGCGTTGTACGCGCAGTGCCCGACCAGACCAGCGGGAAGTGAGGGGGCTGCAGGAGAATCCCAGGGGTCCAGCGTCGCCAGGACAGCGCCGCTGCTGAAGCCGTTCAAGGTGGCCGCGTTCGGACAGTTGCCGCGGACCAACCTGGAAACGAGGCAGACTGTGGTTGTCCTGGTTCACGGGGACGAAACCTCTGCGAGGCAGAACGTCGATCTCGTGTTGCGGAGGTTGGCGCAAACAAGGCTGTCCGATGGCCTGCCCCTCTACGTGGGACGCCTGCGACAAGTGGAAGTTCAAGTTGAGGGCGCGGTGCTGATGGCGAGGATCACCTGGGAACCGAGAGGAGGCATCGAGTACCTTAGTCCCGGCGCCCTTATCGACATGCCCTTGACGGTGCATGAATGAGCCTGGAGCTTGTTCGTGTCGCCGGCCGAGTCAGATCAACGACATCCGTGACGCGAGTGCCGGTTGCTGAATGACGCAGTCGCCCACGGGCGAGCCGGCAAACTGCAAGGCTGAATCGAACGTTCCTCCTGGTGCATCGTGCGGTGCGCGGAGGCTCCCTCGTTTGTTTGTGCGATTCGTGACATTCGCTACCGTCGCAATCCTGGCGCTAGCCGGCTGCGTCGGCAGGGGTGCTGTCCCGACCCCAAGCGTTCCGGCGCCGGGCATAAGCATCTCGCGATCACAGGCCGTCGAGATCGCGCTCAGTGAGGTAGCGAAGGGCTGGTCGATCAGCGAGGGAGTGCAAGATCCCCGCGACTCCCTGGCGCGACTCGCGCCCTTCCCGGGCGATTCGCAGAAGCCCGGCGGCGTGATGGTCGCCCCGAGCCTCGTGGAGCGGTACCGCAACAAACTGGTGTGGGTCGTGCAAGTCGAGGGCGAGGCGCTTCCGAGCAAGGATTCTCCGGATCGTTCGGGACGCGCTTATTACTTCCACGGCGTCTACATCGATCCCGCAAATGGGGAAGTCCTCGCTCGGTACGCTTCGGCCAGCAGTCCGCTCTTCTACCCTGCGTCGATGCGCTTGGAATACTCCTCGGACTGCGTCGAGGCGGATCCTGCCGACGGACTCCCGCCGATCGGCCCGGCCAGCGCGATCGACCAGGTTCGTCGGACCGGGGATCCCCCTCGCATCCTTCGTACGGCAGGCAAGTCCGATTTTTCCAGGGCTGACGCAAACCTGATCTCGTGTTCCGGCCCGGGTTCAGGTGGTCAAAAGAGGGGCTCGCTCTACTGGCTGGTGACCGTCCCGGCGGAGCCCGGCTTGGTTCACCGTGAGCCCGCCATTGCCGACCGGACCGAGCCCTGGCCGACCAACAGGTCCGGCTACAGGTCCCTGCGCATGAATGGTGTTGACGGCTCGTTCGGGGGTGAAGCGGTCGGCGGAGACGCGGGGCCGTGGCTATCGCCATGCGAGCTCGAACAGATTAGCCGCATGGCAAATGCAGAGGGCTGGTGGAAAATGTGGGTCCTTCTCCGGGACTATCGGGACTCCCGGCCGCCTGCGACCTTCACGTTCGCGCTCGCCGCCTCTGATCCCAAATCTTGCGCAGATGACGCAATGGTCACGTTCGAACTACCAGCGCTCCCGAGAAACCCTTCTCCGGGAAGCCCGAGGGAAGACCCGGCCTACTGGGCCGCGCAGGGGTCAGTGGCGTTTGTGATCGTCGGTCGGATCGTCGAGCAGACAGGGACCTTCACCTGTCAGAACTCGGAGACGCAGGAGCGCTACGCCCTGTGGCGGGTCGACGTAGAGAACTTCGTGGTCGGGCGCTATCCGGGCTCCAAAGCGTCCGAGATCACCGTGAGAGTTCCCGAACCGGGCCAGGGATCGAGGTTCCCGATCACGCTCGAACCCGGGGCCAAGGCGGTGCTGTTCATGGAGATCGCACCCTCATTCGGTGACCCGGCCCGTGCGCTCGACCTTGCACCAGCGGCGATTCCCGGTTCCAACGGCGTGATCAAGATCCACGACGACCGCGTGCAAATCGTTCGGGACCAACACGCCGTCGAGGAACCGATTGAAGTATTCCTCGATCGCGTTCGAGAAATCCGCCGGCAATCGGTCGGAGACATGAATTGATACGGATGCCGGTCCTGACCGTGGCCGTTCTCATCGCACTCGGCACGGTGATTTCGGCGTGCGGTACCCAGGCGCCTCCGCAGAATGCCCCGACAATAACAGAGGCCAAGATGTCCGAGCCTGGGCGGTTCCCCAAGGCAGATTCGACCGCATCTCGTTGGCCGCCGGAGCAGGTACAGATCAGCCGGGAGCAGGCCGTCGAGATCGCCACGAATGTGTGCACAAGCGCCTTCCCTGAGGTAACCGCGGTAGAAAACCCGCACGATCCCGTTACAAGGCTGATGCCGATCCGCGAATTCGAAGACCGGGCCGGGGGGCAGTCCCAGCTTCATGATTCAGACCGATACGTCTGGGTCGTTCAATTTGAGGGGGAATCTTTCGGCGCGGGCCTCGCCGCGCCGCTGGGCCGAGAGCGCGGGGCCATGCATCGCTACGCCGGATGCGCTGTCGATGCCCAAGACGAGGTAGTGCGAGAGGAGTTCAGGCGAGGAGCCGAACCGTTGCTCCTCCCGAGCGCGATGTTGAACCGCGTTCCCTCTGTGACCTCCGACGTCAACCTGGGCAGCGCGGTCGAAGCTAGGGGAGCGGTGAACTTCGACCGTGAGGCGGCCATAGCCCTGGCGCAGGACAGCTACGGGGGTTCGGTTTCGGGCCGGTCCGGCGGGTATTTCCTCGCGGAGCGGGCCGAAGCTGAACTGATCCGCTACACCGGGATCTGCCACAGCAGCCTCGGACAGCTACCGGCCCCGACCCCGACGCCGGGCGGTCCTCCAGAAACGTCTTCGCCCCCGCGCGGGCAATGCGGAGTGGAATGGGGCTCTGAGGACAGCAACAATCGGTTGACCTGGCTGGTAATCATCCCCGTCGAACTGGAACTGGGCGGCTGCGGAGGGCCCGGCGGAAGCCCGCGTCGCGCCACGTGCTGGTCGCAGCCGGTATTCGCGCTGATCGATGCCGAGAGCGGCGAGCAATATGGCGATGGAGGCGCCGGCGGCTTGATTGGCCCGCTCGTCACCAACGAAGAGCAGCAGGCGCTAACGCGCTTTGCGTGGACGGAGGGCTGGTGGGAATTGTGGCATCGGCTACGGGACTTCGCCGGACAGCCGCTTCCTGACGGCTTCGCTGCCTCTTTGGACCGGCCGGATGCTCCGACTCCCACGCCTCGTCCAACGAGTGTGATTCCGGCCGAGTCGACTTCCACGCCTACTCCGACTCCGACGCCGCCCCCGCCTCGGTCGCCGACCGCGACCCCATTCGTGGCTATCGCCAACGACGAGCTGGTCGGCACCTACTGGGAGCTCGAATCCCTCGACGGCGAGCGCCCGGTCGAAGGGACCACCATCACCCTGGCCTTCACCCGTGAGTACCTGCTGGCCTCCGCCGGCTGCAACCACATCGGTGGC
The DNA here is from genome assembly GCA_016210435.1 of Chloroflexota bacterium. Taxonomy (GTDB): domain Bacteria; phylum Chloroflexota; class Dehalococcoidia; order Lucifugimonadales; family Lucifugimonadaceae; genus VGZT01. Next base: position 2,219 of record JACQUF010000408.1, on the reverse strand, counting down.
ACGCCGGATGGCGGCCGGTACCAGGCGACGAATCAGGGATCGTTCGCGATTCGCATGCTGACGGTGACCGCAATGCTTTGCTCGTCGGCCGATGTGATGCGCCAGGAGCGGACCTACGTACAGCTTCTGCTACAGGCGGCGAGCTATCAGCTGTCGAATGATCGACTCGAGATGGCTGACAGCGCCGGCCGCACAACCCTCGTTTTCACCAGGCAGTACACCTGCGCCAACATACCGGGGATCGAGGTCTACCCAGTTACCTACGGTTCCCTCGAAGAGCTCGCGTCGGCAGCCGAGGCCATCGTCCAGGGAACCGTTGTCGACGTCGACGTTGTCGCCGAAGTCTCTAGCGAGGTCTACCGGGGACGGCTTAAGTTCTGGGCCGTTCATACCTTCAAGGTGTCCCGGGTCTTCAAAGGCGAGGTAGCGGCAGGGGACACCATCACCCTCGCTCGGTTCGCCTGCAAGAAGCAGGATGGAGAGTACATCCTGTTCCTGCGGAGGGGGTCGAAGCTTCCTGCATCAGGGTTTGTCGACGATCCGGAAAAGTCTGACTTGCCCGCCGAGTACAACTGGCCCGGCCCGTCCGGCGAGTTCTTGATCATCGGTGGGGCGGTCTTTCCGACGGATCCCGGGCGGATTGGTCAGCTGTATCCGTCAGGCACGTCGGTATCTCAGCTTGTTTCGGACATCCTGGGAACGGTCGGGCAGTAGTTCCCATGCTGGCCCTGATGCCGGCCCCGACCCCGCCAATGTGGCGTGATCCACCGCCAGGCATACTCGGTTATTGCCACTTAGCAACCGGGTCACCGGTTCTAATGAGAACTCCTACCAGGCGCCCCCGGATTCGCCCGATACCTCTACGATGAACTGCAGTTCGTCGTCCTGAAGGCGTGCCGTAACCTCCCAGCATCCAGTCGCCGGGAAAGACGCGCCGACCACCCAGAAGCTCCCGCCAGATGTCCACCCGCTCGAAATCCCGAAATGTGCGCGAATGGTCGGATCATCAAGCCGTCTCCCAAGGAACGAGGGAACGCCCTTCCACGTCGAGGGGAAGAACAGGAACTTCTCGAACACCCCTCCATCTCGCGATACACCTCGCACGATGCCGTCCGGTGGGAAGGTGATCCAGAGGAGATCGTGGCCGTATACCGAAATTTGAGTGCGATCTGGCTGACTTGAGCCTGCGAGAATCGCATTGGCAATGTGGTCAGGAATATTCTCGCGAGCCACGGGCGGCGAGACCGGACATTCTTCCCCGTTCGACGGGGGCGAATTGCTCCCTTCCGGCGTTGAAGAGGCATTGGCAGTTCCGGGCGCGTGCGCCGAATAGAGGAGAGCCATGGACGGGAGATCAGGCCAGTCCGGTGTCTGCCGTTCGATCGCTAGTCGCGCCGCATCCACCGTCCACATGCCCCGGCCTCTGCGAGGCAAGTCGCCGGCGGTCGCCGGCAGGATGTAGAGCTCGCGCCCGTCCGAGTTGATTGTCATTCCATCGGCCGGGGCCGGTAGCGCCACTTCCCTGATTGCCACCTTCCCAGCGCCAGACGCCTGAACAGTGGCAGCGTCAACATCCCAAAGCCTGTCTTCCCAGAGCACGTACAGTCGCCGGCCGTCAGGTGATATCGCCAGGTATGCGCCGTCGCCGCGGCCGATCGTTGCGTCCGGCACATGGACCAGCTCACCCAGATTGACCTCCGAATTGAGCCTTCCAGTTTCGGTATCCCAAACGCTCAGGAACAGATTCGTCTCTTCCACGTACACACTGCTGCCCCTGCAGCATCGGACGTCGATTTGCGGGTGCATGGCGTACAAGTACGCCCCGTCCGGAGAAAGGACGAGATCCGCGCCGCGCGCGGGGTGGGTTTTCGCCTGCCACCACTTCACGAGGGTCCGGGCATCCAGCGCTACCACCGCATCGTTGCACAGGGCGTAGAGCTGGGCGTGCACGGGCCGGCCGGCGAGGCGAGGGGCGAGCCACGGGCTTGTGCAATCGAAAAGGCCGGGCGGCACACCGGAGAGGAATGCCACGGTCCGTGTGTCGAAGACGCTCACAAGCCGGCCGCCGCCGTCCGGCTGCGGGTGATGGGCAACCACGAGCCAGCGCCCGTCGCCGGAAAGGCTGATCGGATTGCCACCCAGGAGAAATGCCGGGCCATCAACGGGCTCCTGATGGAGGATCCGAAGGGTCGCCGTGTCGTAGACCGTGAGTTCACCCT
>JACQUF010000390.1 GCA_016210435.1 Chloroflexota bacterium | reverse complement strand
GGACAAGAACCAGTCGATCGGAGAGCTCGTGTACTTTCCGGATCCCTCCCTGAACGGGGTAGACCCCGACGTGATCGTGGCTGGGTGGCGGCTGGACCGGTGGGACCCAACCGTGGTCGAGCATGTCTATCCCCAGTTCGATGCCACGTACTCGCGCTTCAAGTTCGACGTCGAGATCGAACGGGGCATTCTCTCGTCCCTATTCAAGGCGATCTTGCCCGCGCTGGTGATCGTGATAAGCGGGTTCCTCGCCCTGTTGCTTGGTCCCGACAAAGCGTTACAGCGCCTGGGGATCAATACGTCCGCCCTGATCGGCGCAATCATGTTTCACGTGAACCTGACGTCCCAGCTGCCCCCCGTGGGATACCTGACTCTGGCGGACAAGTACATGATCATGAACTACGTCGGACTGGTGAGCACGCTCGCCGCGACCGTCGCGCTGCTGGCAATGAGCACCGGCAACAGGACGCAGACCGCGGCCCGGCTGCACCGGTATTCCGCGCGTTATATCCCGCTGGCGTGGGCCGTGGGTCAGGTGGCCGTGTTTACCGTTCGATAACGCCCCTTGGGACCGATCCTACGGCCTGACCACGCTCCCGTCGGCGCGGCGCACGTTGTCGAAGTGGCCTCCGCCTTGTTCGTTGTGCGGGTACTTCGCCGCCATCTTTTCGTCGATGTCCAGCCCCAGTCCGGCTTTGCCATTCGGCCACATGTAACCGTCTCGGACCGCCGGTGTGCCTGGGAACATCTCCATCGTGCGATCGTGGAATTCCGGCCCTTCCTGGACGCCGAAATTCCAGCAACTCACGTCCAGCATCAGGTGCGCAGCGTGCCCGACCGGCGAAATGTTCCCGGGGCCCTGCCACGCCGTGCGTACGCCGAAGAGCTCCGCCATCGCGGCATACTTCCGCGCCGGTGTGATCCCGCCGATGCTCGAGACACGTGCCCTCAGGAAATCAATCAGCCGGTCCTTGACCAGAGGCACGATCTCATGCGGATTGTTGAAGATCTCCCCTATCGCCAGAGGTGTCGCACACTGCTCGCGCACCCGAACGAACCAATCGATGTCTGCCGGCGGGAACAGGTCCTCCAGGAAGAACAGCTTGAACTGCTCGACCTCCTTGGCGAATTCGACTCCGAGGATCGCAGGGAGTCTTTCATGGACGTCGTGGAGCAGTTCGACCTTCCAGCCAAGCGCGTTGCGAATGTGTTCGAGCAGGCCGATCGCCGAGCGGATATAGGGCTTGGGCTCGAAGATCCCCGCCTTCTGCGCGTAGCCGTATTTGCCGTCGGCCGCAGCCGTCCGGTCAGTTATCCATTTAGGCCCGTCCTGGGGATCGCGCCCGCTATCGCCTCCACCCGGTGCGCCGTAGCTGGCGAATCCCGGCGTAGCGACCTGGACGCGCACGTGGTGGAATCCCTGTTCCATGAACGCGCGGGCCTTGTCCTCGACCTCTTTGTTGTCCCGGCCCGAAGAGTGGGCGTATACCGCGGCTGCCTCCCGGGCCTTGCCCCCGAGCAGGTCGTGGACCGGCATGTTCGCCATCTTGCCCTTGATATCCCACAGGGCCTCGTCGACGCCGCTGAGGGCGTTGTTGAGTACCGGACCGTTGCGCCAGTAGGAAGACACGTATGCCGACTGCCAGATGTCCTCGATATCGGCAACGTCCTTTCCGATCAGAAACGGGCGCAGGTAGTCCTCGACCGCGACCTTCACCGCCTTCGGCCGGGTACGGTATGAAGCATCCCCAAGACCGTAAAGCCCCGGCTCCGATGTCTCGATCTTGACTACGATGAAACGGGATCCCGGCGAAGGCTCGGTCAGGATCGTCCTGACATCTCTGATCTTGACGTTGCTCACGAGTCCTCCCTCCAGGAACGGAGTTTGAAGCTCCCGCCGATCCGGTCCGCTCTGCAAGGAGCGATTATCCGATACGATCGTATCCAAGACCATCGGCCCATCCGGAGCCGCGTCTAGCCTCGACAACGCAAGGCGCATCCCCTGCACCGCAAGGAGGTGACGCAATGACGAGCGCCACGCGGGCGTTCCAGAAGCACTCTCACGAGGCCCTCGTTCATACCCACGACCATGTGCACGTGACCCACCACGCCCCGGGGTGGCGTGCCCGGCCAGGTCGAGCACCTGCTCGCTCTGCATAGCCACGAGCACAACCACGCGGCCATGGAGCACGCCCACGCGCCGCACGCGGACTTCGAACGCGAGCATTCGCACGAGGCGCATATCCACGACCACGAGCACCCGACGAGCTAGCTCGCGGGTCACCCGGAAAAAAGCTGACCTCGTGCCGTGAATGCCGGCGGGTACTCACCGATCGGCGACTACGCCGTGATCGGCGATTGCCGCTCCGGGGCCCTGGTGTCGAAAGACGGGGCTCTCGACTGGCTGCGTTTTTGCCCCGTTCCTGGAAGGCTACCCGGGCTCGAAGCCGGTCCGCACCGGAAACGCGGCCCACGAACAGCTACAGCTTGACGTTTACGGCGAGGTGATCGATGCCGGTGCCATCATCGGCACGTTTTACCGAGTGATCTGAAACCGCGCGGCCTTCTTGGGTC
>JACQUF010000443.1 GCA_016210435.1 Chloroflexota bacterium | reverse complement strand
GACGGCAGCGGCCCGTGGTCCGACAAGCTTTATAGCCTTATGAAGGCCGTCGATGAGTACATTCCGATCCCGAATCGCCCCGTCGACCAGCCGTTCTTGATGCCGGTTGAGGACGTCTTCGGCATCAAGGGTCGCGGTACCGTTGTCACAGGCCGAATCGAGCGCGGCAAGGTCAAGGTAGGCGAGACGATCGAGATTGTCGGGTTCGGCAAGACCCTCGACACCGTCGTCACCGGCGTCGAGATGTTCCGCAAGACCCTGGACGAGGGGCTGCCCGGCGACGCTGTCGGTTGTCTCCTCCGGGGCATCGAGCGCGAGCAGGTCGCACGCGGCGCGGTGCTTGCCGCGCCGAAGTCGATCACACCGCACACCGAGGCCAAGGCGCAGATTTACGTGCTGACGAAGGAGGAGGGCGGCCGTCACACGCCGTTCTTCAGCGGCTACAAGCCGCAGTTCTACATTCGTACGACTGATGTCACCGGCGAAATCGCGCTGCCGCAGGGCACCGAGATGGTTATGCCGGGCGACAACCTGGAAATGGTCGTGAAGCTGATGTACCCGGTAGCCCTCGAGCCGCAGCTGCGGTTCGCGGTACGCGAGGGCGGCAGGACCGTGGGCTCGGGCGTCTTCACGGAGATCATCGCCTAGGAAGAGCTGTCCCGATCGGCCGGGCATTTTCCGGCCAGGCGGACACAAGGACGTGTCAAATGGCAAAGAAGGGTGACGCCAGGGTATTGATCGAACTGACGTGTACCGAGTGCAAGTCGCACCGGTACCACTCGACCAAGAACAAGCGGAACGATACCGGACGAATCGAGCTGAGCAAGTTCTGCCCGCACTGCCGGCAACACCGCATGTACCGCGAGTCGAAGTAGGTAATCGTGGCACGTAATCCGTTGCGCGCAGCGACCCAGCCGCGGCCGGCGGCCGGCGGCATCAGCCTGTCGTTCTTTGGCGGCGTCCTTTCAGAGCTTCGCAAGGTCAACTGGCCAGGCCGCGAGCAGACGACGCGCCTCACCGTCATGGTGCTGGCGATCTCGATCGTGATCGGGGCGATACTGGGCCTGATTGATATCGGTTTCTCACGTCTGTTCGCGCTTATAACCGGGGGCCAGTAGTGACGACCCGCAGACCGACGGCAACACAGAATGAGACCACCCAGGCCGATCCCCGGTGGTACATCGTGCACACCTATTCAGGGCACGAAGACCGCGTAAAGAAGAACCTCGAGCAACGCATCCAGACCATGGATATGAAGCACAAGATCTTCGAGGTCGTCGTGCCAACTGAAGAGGTAATCGAGATCAAGGAAGGTCAGCGCAAGCCGGTCCAGCGGAAGATGTACGCCGGTTACCTGCTGGTCAAGATGATCATGGACGACGAAAGCTGGTACGTCGTGCGGAATACGCCCGGCGTGACGGGCTTCATTTCCGCTGAAGACGAACGCGAGAAGCGTCCGAAGCCGGTCCCCCTTGAGCAGACCGAGGTGGACCGGATCCTCAGGCAGATGGCATCCGAGACACCTCGTGTCCGTATCGGTTTCGAGAAGGGCGATTCCGTTCGCATCAAGGACGGTCCGTTCGCCGACTTCATGGGTACCGTCGACTCCGTAGACGAAGAGCGGGGCAAGGTTCGGGTGCTGGTGTCCTTCTTCGGCCGGGAGACCCCGGTCGACCTGGACTTCCTGCAGATCGAGAAAGCGTAGTCCCGGCACGTTCGGGACCGTTTCATGAGGGGCTAGCGTGGCAAAGAAGGTTCAGGCCGTCGTTCGCCTGCAGATCCCTGCCGGGCAGGCGACGCCAGCGCCGCCGGTTGGACCGGCGCTCGGGCAGCACGGCGTCAACATCATGGCGTTCGTCAAGGAATACAACGAGCGGACCGCGAAGCTTGCCGGCAGCATCGTGCCGGTCGTGATCACGATCTTCGCCGACCGCTCATTCACTTTCGAGACCAAGAGTCCCCCCGCCTCGGACCTGCTGAAGAAGGCGGCAAAGGTAGAGAAGGGCTCCGGGATGGCCGGCGCCGAGACTGTAGGAAGCGTGACCAAGCAGCAGATCCGGGAGATCGCCCAGATCAAGATGCAGGACCTGAATGCCTTGAACGTCGAAGCAGCGATGAGGCTGATTGAAGGCACCGCACGCAGCATGGGGCTCACGGTTAAGGAATAACTCAAGCTGAGCGGGAGGGCCGATCGCATCGGCCCGATTGCACCGCAAGGAGATAGACATGCCGAAGCATGGCAAGAAATATCGAGAGTCACAGAAGGTCATCGGCGACAGCGCGGCGCGCCAGCCAGATGAGGCGGTAGCCCTGGCTAAGAAGGCGGCGTACGCCAAATTCGACGAGACCGTCGAGCTGCACCTGTACACCTTCGCCGACCCCCGCCATGCCGACCAGCAACTGCGCGAGGTGGCATCGCTGCCACACGGCGTGGGCAAAAAGGTCCGCGTGATGGTCTTCGCGGAGGGCGAAGCCGCGAGGGTGGCCCGCGAGGCCGGAGCAGACTACGTTTCCGATGATGCCCTGTACAAGAAGATCGAGGAAGGCTGGTCCGACTTCGAGGTCTCGATCGCCACGCCGGACATGATGGGCAAGATCGGCCGGCTCGGACGGTTCCTGGGTCGCAAGGGCCTGATGCCCAACCCCCGCACCGGTACCGTCGTCCAGGCGCAGGATATTGGCAAGGCAATCGTGGAGGCAAAGAAGGGCCGCGTGGAGTTGAAGATGGACAAGACAGCCATCATCCACGCCCCAATCGGCAAGGTCAGCTTTGAGGAAAAGGCGCTTCTCGAGAACCTGGCAAGCGTAATGAGTACCGTGCTCAGAGCAAAGCCGGCCGGGGTGAAGGGACCCCTACTGAAGTCAGCAACAATTGCAACGACGATGGGGCCGGGCATCAAACTCGACCTGCCAGCCTTGCAGGCGCTTAGGGTAGAATAGGCGCTTGTCCGTGTCCCACAACTGAAGAATGGGCTGTAGACAGCGGGGTCCCGATAGAACGGGATTAAAGCACAGGCCACCCGCCGAGGCCGGGGAAAAGCGATCTCAATGCAAGAGCCCGGGTGTCTACGCCCGGGCTCGTTTTTTGGGTCGTCAGGACCCCCAAGCCCCTGGAGGGCGGGGGCTTGGGGGCGTCGCAAAGGAACGTTCCTCCACCCTCCGCCTCCTTTCTTTCGGCGAGCTCAGGCGCCGTGCTGAGCTTGACGAATCTACAACCCCTTCCAGACGAGGGGGTTCCGAG
>JACQUF010000442.1 GCA_016210435.1 Chloroflexota bacterium | reverse complement strand
GTGCACGGGATAGAGTCGGTGCAAGCGCACATGAAGGAGCGCCGGGCGGGGAAGATCATCAACATCGCGTCGACCGCCGGACGAAGGGGAACGACGGGCTTCGTTCACTACTCCGCATCGAAGGCATCTGCAATCAACGTTTCGCAGGCGTACGCCCTTCGTCTTGCGCCGTTCAACATCAACGTGAACAGCATCTGTCCGGGCCTGCTCTGGACGCCGTTGTGGGAGAAGATCGCTGAGCGCCGCCAGACGTCACTTGCGCAAGAACAGCGGGTATCCTCACGGGAATACTTCCTGCAGCAGGTGAAGTCGATCGTGCCGCTCGGGCGCGAGCAGACGCCGGAGGATGTCGGGAGGCTGACGGCTTTCCTGGCCTCCGACCTGGCCCGCAACATCACCGGCCAGTCGATCAACCTGAACGGCGGTTCCTACAAGAACTGACTTCCAGACGGCAACACGCCGCTCCGCGAGCCTACGGGGCGGCGCCCGAGTTCCCGAGAGCCCTTCCAGTCAGTTCGGCCCGACGGCGACGGTATTCGGCCTCCTCGATCTCACCCGATTCGAACCGCTGATCGAGGAGGGCGATCTCGCGGACCAGCGCCTCTCGTTCAGGACTACCCGCGGATTCGGTGTCTGCCGGGCCACCACCAAGCACGCCCGCGGACGCGACATCCGGCGTGAGTTCCATCGCCTGTCTTCGACGCCTGGCGAGGAATACATACCCCAGCAGGCCCGCCATCACGATGGCCGCGGCCACGGGGACACCGACCTTCACGTACGTGCTTGAGGCGCGCAGGCGGTCCCTGGTCGTCTGCCAGAGGCTGGGCTCTGGAAGCTGGATGAACTTGAAATCGACGCGGTCGCCACGCCCGAAACCGGTTCCTCCCGTCACGGAGTAGACGGAACTGCCCAACGTCACGTCCTCGAGCGGCGCGAGACCGTTGCCGGTAACCTGGGCCACGCCTTTGGGCGTCAATACCCGCACCTCGTTCGCACCGAAAGGCAGATTGCGCCCGAACTCGAACGAGTTGCCGTGGTACCGGACGACGTAGTCGAAGAAGAGCTTGAACTCTCCAGGTGGGACAGGGTTGGTCAGGGCGAAGCCCGGGCCGACTTCGACGATGCTGCCGGCGGGGAGCGGAGGATCGATCGATACACCTGTGAAGCCCTCGTAGTTCTCGGGGAGCCCGAATCGGATCATGCTGAGTCCGGTGACGTTCGGGTCAGTCAGATCGGCGACGAACGTGCGGTCGCCGTCGTTGCGCAACGTGATCAGCTCGAGGAATCCCATCAGGCGCGATGGGCCGTCGGGCCGGGCGACGATCACCTCGGTCAGGACGTTGATCGAATCGAGCGACCTGGTCGTCTCGAAGATCTTGATCTGCAAATTGGCCGGTGCGACCTCATCCTCGAGGCGAATGGTGCTGATAACGCCCTGGTGGTCGGTCACCACGCGATTCAACACATCGTCGCCGCTCATCACGTTCGTGAACTCGAAGATGCCCCTGGAATCCGCGCGGGCCGTCCGCTGGTCCTTCGTGTTCCCAGCGAGGTCCGTTGTGACCAGGACGACTTCAAACCCTTCCGGGACAGTCGCCCCCGCGGTGCCATTGACGACGACGCCGGCGACCCTTCCGGCGAATTGCGCGCGTCCATCGCGTGTCGCGGATGAGAATGCGACCGCTCCGGCAAGCAACAACGCCACGACGAGTCCCGCCCGTCGCATCGCCCTCCCCACCTCGATCATCCCTCGTCCTTTCGCCCCGATTTAGCCGTCCGTCGGATCAGTTCGACCCTTGCCGCAACGATTTCCCGTTCAAGTTCCGCAGCCGGGTCGGACATCGGCGAAATGGCGGCCTCTTCCATCATGAGCTTTGCCGCCTCCCCGCGCAGGTCGTCGAACTGGGAGCGGAAATCCACGTCGTTGACCAGTCCCGCAGCGTGGTCGGTCTCGAGCTGCCGGATCAGGCGATAAACCTCCGCTCGCGCACCCTGGAGTGCAGCCTGCGGCCCCTCCGACATCCCGCGGCGCCGGTCGACGGCGCCCCTGCCTGCGGGCGACTTCCTGCGAAGGAACGGCCACGCAATTACGGCTACCGCGCCGACCGCCAGCAACAGTCCGATGGCGATTCCCATCTGGCGGGCTCAGCCGCGGGCCGGATCCACCCGCCGAGTCGCGTCAGCAGATGGCCGGGTGGCATGCGGCCGTTTCGCGCCCGCAAGCGCAGGCCGGACCTCGAGCGACGGTTGAGGCCAGACCGCAATAATCGTGCCGACGAGGAATATGGGTCCTGCAACCCAGAGCCACCACGCCAGCGGATT
>JACQUF010000396.1 GCA_016210435.1 Chloroflexota bacterium | reverse complement strand
GGCTACGACGAGGGCTCTCTGAAAGTCCGTTACACGCCTGGCGTGAACGAAGAGTGTCCCGAATGCGTGCCCACCGTTGAAATGGTCCGACACTTCCTTACGGCATCGCTGAAGATCCACACCCCCTACATCGACGAGGTGGAGGTCCTGTAGCCCGGAACGAGGTCGCCGTCCCCGAGCCACGTCGGCCGGCCTTCCCCGGGCCGAACGCTGTTGGCGCGCGGTAGGGACCGTCGAAGAGCGCGCCCATTCCGGCGAGGGCGCCGGGACCTCGGTTGAACCCGAAAGACTTTGCTGCCGTTGCGTACGTGGTCCTCATGAATTCTTCACGGTGCGCTTTCGGCCATCACACGGTCCTCACGAACGCAGGCTAATCTTGTTTTGCCAACACCGCGGAGTCGTGGCGTGCGAGGAAAATGACCCGCGTCTAATTCGGCGGCTATCGCCACAGCAACGACACGTCGCATGTCGGTGGAAAAGGCAGATGGGCGACCATCTACCAGGTCGGTTTCGCCGACAAGGAGATTGTCGCCGAATACAAAGACAACTTGCCGGATCCGTCGCTTTTGTACGCGCCGGTCGAATCGTGGCGCTTTCGCAGGCACTGCACGGAAAAGGAAGAGGATTGCCGAGGTATCAAGCCATCAAGGTGGAACGCGACGGCCAAGTGGGGGTGATCACTTTGAATCGCCCGGAATCGCTGAACGCCTTAAGTGCACAACTGTTCGAAGAGTTCTATGAGGCATTCGACACATTGGACGCTGACGACGAGACCAGCGTAATCGTGGTGACCGGAGCCGGTGACCGGGCCTTCTCTGCAGGCTCGGACATCAAAGAGATGGTCCGCTTGGCCCAAGAGGGCCTGCCCGCTCCCGCAGAGCGCTTTACCGAACATCAGTGGTGCCTGGCGAACTCTCGCAAACCCACCATCGGCGCCCTCAACGGACTTTGCTACGGCGGCGGCGCGGTGATGGCTTCGTGTCTCGATCTGCGTGTCGGCTGCTCGAAAACGCGGTTTCGATTTCTAGCGGTCACCTACGGGCGCCTGAACTCCACATGGACGTTGCCCACCCTTGTGACGCTCCCGATCGCCAAGGAACTGCTGTTCACGGGCCGCGTCGTCGAACCGGAGGAGGCCCGGCAAATCGGGCTCTTGAACCGCTTGGTCGAACCGGAGCGGGTCCTGCCTGAGGCGATGGAACTGGCCCACACAATTGCAGGTAACGACCAACGAATGGTCGAGGGAGCAAAGCGTCTCCTGCGTGAAGACATCGGCGCGGCATGGCGCCTGCGTTTCGAGAGCGAGAAGATAGCGATCCGAGAAACCCTGAAGCCAAACCCTGTCCAGGAGAGCTTTAGGGACTTCATCGCTCGCAGGGGCACAGGGAGCTAGTTCGGGCCAAGATTGAGGCCCCGCGTAAGGGGAGCACACCGCAAGAGCTCTAATCGTCGCCACCGGTGGCTCCCACCGCAAGCTCGGTGTACCTGGCGAAGAACAATTGGCCGGTCGGGGTGTCTCCTGTTGCGCCGTATGCGACGGCAATTTCTTCAGGGGCAAAGATGTTGTTGTGGTCGGCGGCGGCGACGCTACGCTGGACGAAGGTCTATACCTCACCGGAATTACTTCGGGAGCTGCATTCAAGACGTCCAACATGAAGTTCCTGTGGAGCCACGTATGCCGCGAGATCAAGGGCAACGACGTAGTCGATCGGGTGCTCCTCGAGGACCTGAAGACGAGTGGTTAACAGCCAGTACTTGCGCGACATCGTCGAGATGGACGACATGGGCCACATTGCCTGCGATATCCGCATGAAGACTTCCGCTCCCGGCATATTCGCCGACGGTGACATCCGCCAGCACTCGAACCGGCAACTCGGCACCGCAGTGGGCGACGGAATTACGGCGGCGCTTAACGCTTATGCCTATCTCACCGAGGCCGCGCCATACTCGAAACCCGTCAGATCTACCTAACGCCGGAGTTCTGCGAGGGCCGAGTCGATCGCATCGCCATCAAATCCGTCGATTACGCGTTCGCCGATCACTGTGACCGGCGTCGCGTCGAATCCCATCGCCACCAGCTCGGCGCGCCCT
>JACQUF010000392.1 GCA_016210435.1 Chloroflexota bacterium | reverse complement strand
TGATCATGTACGCCGACAAGGTCACCGCTTCGATGCGCCTGGCGATAGAGGAAACGGAACGACGGCGCGCCATCCAGTCCGAATACAACACACAGCATGGGATCAATCCGCAGTCCATCGTCAAGGAAGTGCGCGACATTACCGAACGAGTGCGGATGATGGCCGAGCAGCGCGCACCTTACGCCATGGCGAAATCCGACGGAGCGCTGGAACCCGGCGCCATTCCGAAGGACGAACTGGCCCGGTTGATCAAGGACCTGGAATCGCAGATGAAGGCCGCGGCACGCGACCTTGAGTTCGAGAAAGCGGCGGTGCTCCGCGATCAGATCGCAGACCTTCGGAAGGTCCAAGCATTGGAAAGATAAAAAACTTACAATCGAGGCTGGACATGATGGGAGGCCCAGATGACGAAGATCAATCGAGACCAGGTACTGGAAGCGCTTAAGGATGTCTACGACCCTGAGATTCCGGTGAACATCGTCGATCTCGGCCTCGTGTACCGGGTCGACGTCAATGAAAACAACGAAGTCGAAGTCGATATGACCCTGACCGCGCCTGGCTGCGGCATGGGCCCGTATATCGGACAGCAGGCCGAATGGCGGATTGCCGAGCTTGAAGATGTCGAGGACGTCAAGGTCAACGTCGTCTTTGAGCCGCCGTGGACCCCGGACCGCATCACCGACGAGGGCAAGAAGCTTCTGGGCATCGACTAACTCGTCATGACCCCCCCCCAGCCCAGAAGACAGCTCACCCCGCAGGAGGAAGCTCGCCTCGCGCAGATCCGGGCCGGATTTGAACAGCGGAAGCGGATCGGCACGAAGCTGGAGCAGATCCGGTACAAGGTCGGCGTGTATAGCGGCAAGGGCGGAGTCGGCAAGACAACGGTCGCGGTCAACCTGGCCGTGCTCCTGGCGCAGGAAGGCGCGCGCGTCGCCCTGTTCGACGTCGACATCGACTGCCCCAACGTGACCCGCGTAATCGGCGTCAGTGAACCTCCCGAGCATGACCGAGAACGTGATGCGTTCATCCCGCCGTCCCGCTTCGGGGTGAAGGTCATGTCCATGGCGTTCTTTCAAAAGGACGAAGAGGAAGCGGTGATCATGCGGGGGCCGATGATCCACAACGCCATCAATACGTTCCTGATGAAGACCGACTGGGGCGAGCTGGACTACATGATCGTCGACCTGCCGCCTGGCACGTCTGACGCACCGCTGACCGTGATGCAGACCCTCAACATGGATGGATTCGTCGTGGTGACCACGCCGCAGGAACTCGCCAAGCTCGATGCGAAGCGGTCGATCAACATGATCCGCAAGCTGAATCTGGACGTGCTGGGCATAGTCGAGAACTTCACGGGCGACATCTTCGGAAGCGGCGCCGGAGAAGAGCTGGCGGATGAGCTCGCCATCCCGTTCCTCGGCCATTTCGCAATGCGCAAGGAATACCGCATCCAGGACAGGCCCACCGTGCTCGTGAGCGACAAGGTCGCCGGCGAGTACCACCGCGTGGCGGAAGGACTCAGGAAACACCTGGCCGCGCTCGAAGCCGCCGCGGTGCCTCGCTAGGGCTCTTGAATCCTCCTCTCCCACCGGGAGAGGCTGGGGTGAGGGTCTTACTACGCCGAGGCATCCTCCGACTGCCGGGCTTCAATGGCTTTTCTTGCCGCGAGCCGGAACAGCTGGTAGGGCTGGGCGCCTGAAAACCAGAAATGGCTGTCCACGACGAACGCAGGGACGCCCTGCACGCCTACCTGAATCGCCTCGTCGTGCTGTTCCTCCAGCACCGGATCGAACTCCCGCGCCGTCAGCCGGGGACCCAGGTCTGCCCAGTCAAGCCCTACGGACGTCGCCAGCTTTTCCAGTACAGCGAAATCCCCGAGGTTCGCACCGTCCTCCCAGAGGGCCCTGTATGCCGCGTGGTGGAACGCGTCCGCCCTGTCGTGCTGCTTGGCATATTCGGTGGCAGCCTGGGCGAACCGCGTGTACGGCGTGAGCTCCGCCCTCCGCATCGTGAGGCCTTCTTCATCGGCCATCGCTTGCCACCGCGGCTTCTCGCCCGCAGGCTCAAACGGGCGGCTGCGCCTGACCTGGCCTTCGGGCGGGATCTCGGGATGCAGGAAGAAAGCGCGGTGATCGACGCGAACCTCGAATTCCCTGCCCAACCTGTCGAGCCGCGCCAGCCCGATATAGCACCACGGTCATATGTAGTCGTACCAGACGGTGAAAACGATCGGTTCAGGTATCACGTCGCCGCTCCGCTTTCTCCCTTGAAGCTGTCCCAAAAATCCCCTCTCCCTGTGGGAGAGGGTTCGGGTCAGGGCTCGCCGGTGCTGAATATTTCTGCGTTTTTCTAGCCCTCAGCAGGTTTGTAATGCGTAATTCTGAACCTCTCCGCCTGGAGGCGAATGTAGTCCACTTTCCTCAGTGCCGGCCGGTGCTTCTGTTTGACTGCGTTCGCCAGGCGCGCGCCGTCGACGAGTAGATCGATCACGGTCCCGGCGATCACCTTCGCGGGGATCACCGCCGCGAGATCGTAGTCCACGACTTCATAGTCCGCGCCGTGAGCGACCCCGTTCGCCGCTGTGACATACGGGTGGGCGACTGGTATCAGGTGGCTCAGGTCCCCCATATCGGTTGAGCCGCCGCGGGTCTCATCGTACGGTTGCCTGGCCACGGAACCTGGACCCACCAGCGCCTTCGCGTTTTCGGCAAACACCTCATCGAGACCGGGATCGTTGAGAAGCGGCATGTAACCGGGAATCGACGTGATGTCGACCGCGCAGCCCAGGGCGAGCGCGCCCGCTTTGAAGCAGCGCTCGATTCGGGGAGCGATCCTGTCGACCGCAGCCATGTCACGACCCCTCACGCGCCCTTCGTAGGCTGCTTCGCCGGGGACCGAGTTCACCGACGTGCCACCGCGAGTGATGATGCCATGTACCCGGACGACATCCTTCTCCTCAAAAGTTTCCCGCTGCGTATTGATCGCGGTCATGGCGAGCATCGCAGCCTGCAAGGCATTGATTCCCTCGTGCGGCGCGCCTCCTGCATGCGCGGCCCTTCCGGTGAATCGGACGTGCTGCACGAGGTGACCGTTGCTCGTTCCCCCCACGATGAACCTTCCGACTGGCTCTTCAGAGCTCGTGTGGACGATCATCGCCATGTCTACGTCGTCGAACGCGCCCAGGCGGATCATCTCTTGCTTGCCCGAGAGGAATTGAATCTCACCCGCTTCGCGGCGCGCCAGTCTGCGCTCTACATCTATGAACTCTTCTGCAGGCGTTGCGATGAAAGCGACAGAGCCGGAGAGCGCGCTGGCGATCTCCGGCAGGTCCAGCCCTATCGCTGCGCCATAGAGCATGCCCAGTTGTGCGTGGTGGCCGCAGGCATGTGCTGCGCCGGTCGATGCCGCGGCGCCGCGGTGAGCTGGCACCCGCACAGCGTCCAGTTCGCCGATGATGCCAACCGTCGGGCTGGCCGCGGCAAACCGTCGCACCGCCTTGACCCCGGTCAATGCGACCCGCCTTCGGACGGACAGGCCAAGCGATTCGAGCTTTTCTGCGACCAGCGCCGAAGTCGCATTCTCTTCGAATCCGGCTTCCGGCGAGGCATAGACCGCTCGTGCGAGCCCGATGATGTCGTCCCTGGCTTTGTCGATCGCTTTGGACGCGGCCGATTTCAGCGCCTGAGATTGAGTCTCAACTTGCCTGGGCTCCAATAACTACTCCGAGTAAGTGCGTTCGGTCTGCATGGCGCGCAGGTATGCCAGGTAGTCGGACCTGATCATTGCTGGCCGGTAACCCGAAAGTACACGTTGCGCGCCGGCTGCGCCGGCTGTCAGCAGGTCGATGACCGTCGCCGTCATCGCTTTTGCAGCCTTCAGCACCGCAAGCCCATAGTCTTCGATCAGGTAATGTTCGGTATGGCCTACGCCCTTCGCGCCGCCGACGTACGGCTGGATCGTCGGCAACAGGTGCGAGATGTCGCCGACGTCGGTAGATCCGCCGCCATGTTCGCCCCGCACAACGTTCTCTTCGCCCACCAGCTTCCTGGCATTTGCCGCAAATAGGTCTGTCAACCCCGGGTGCTGGCGGAGAGGCAGGTATCCCGGAAGCGTGCGAACCGTAACGCTGCCCCCGACGGCAAGCGCGCCCGCGCGCAG
>JACQUF010000423.1 GCA_016210435.1 Chloroflexota bacterium | reverse complement strand
GGCGCATCTGGAGCCGATCCTCTCCGCTTCCGGTGTTGAGCCCATCGGCACTGTCATCATGGGCACGGTGAAGGGCGACCTTCACGACATCGGCAAAAACCTCTGCATCATGATGCTGCGAGGGGCGGGCTTCGTCGTGCATGATCTCGGTGTCGACACCAAGCCGCAGCAGTTCATCGACGCGGTTGTACAACACAAGGCGCAGCTCGTAGGGATGTCGGCGTTGCTTACGACCACCATGCCCAACATGGGCAAGACGATCCAGGCATTCGAGGACGCGGGCCTCCGCGATCAGGTGAAGATCATGGTCGGGGGCGCCCCGGTCACGGCCAGGTTCGCCGAGGACATGGGTGCGGACGGCTACGGCGCGAACGCGATCGAATGCGTCGAACGCGCCAAGGAACTGGTCGCGGCGCTTGCCACGGCCTGATTTATCCCCCTCTCCCTCGATGGCGAGAGGGTGAGGGTGAGGGTGATGAAACAAGCTGCCCGATTCGATCCCGAAAGGGCCCGCGCAAGCCTCTCACGCCTCATGGAGATCTACCGCGACATCGCGATCCGGGCCGACCAGGTCTCGACATACCGCTGCCCCTACAAGAACGCCCGTGCCCGCTGCACCGCCGAATTCAAGTGCCGCAACCAGCATTTCACGCGGATCCCTGGCGACGCGCCCGTATGCACTGGCAGCGACAAGCTCGATTACCGAAGCGCCTGGGAGACCGGGACGCCGGTCGGTACTTAGCGGCGGCGCGGCAACAGATCCTCGTTGCCCTCAGGCGGGCATCTCAGGATGCCAACATCGCCGGCCATCGCCCTGAACGAAGTGGAGTGCCTGTTCCCTCCATTCGCTTACACTCAATTCCATGTGTCCAATCAGATACGGCGACCGCGAACTCGAATCGGTCGCCGGAAAGACAATATTCGACTACGCCGATGAGCTGCGCGTCCGCGTTCCGACTTCCTGCAAGCGGAACGGGGAGTGTCATGAGTGCATCGTCGAGGTCAGGCGCGGCCTGGAGTCGCTGTCGCCGCTGACCGAGGCCGAGTCTTTCCTGCGCGGGAACTACCGGCTTGCCTGCCAGGCCGCGGTCATCGACCCCCAGGCAGTCGTTGAGTTCAACATCCTCCGGCGACAGCCGAAGATCCTCACCACGTCCATCCGTCGCAAGTTCGAACGCGATCCGGTGACCGCGCGACGCGGTGACGACGTCGTCTGGCTGGGCGGGAGCACACCCGGCGGCGAACGGATCGATGAATATTCCGGCGCAATCTACGGGATTGCGGTCGATCTCGGGACGACTACGGTGGTCATGCACCTCGTAGACCTCGAGTCAGGGGAGGTTGCCTACACCGCTTCATTCGAAAACCCGCAGCGGTTCGGCGGCAGCGACATCATGAACCGCATCTCGTATGACGGCGGGCCCTTCCACGGCGAGCTCGCGCAGGTCATCCATTCGTCCATCAACTTCGAAATCGGCGACATGGTGCGCAAGCTCAGAATCCGCAGGCGGCAGATCTTTGAAATGGTCGTGGTCGGCAACTCGACCATGCGCGACCTGTTCTTCAAGTTCGACGTGCAATCCATCGGCGAGAAGCCCTACAAGTCGATCACCGAGCACGAGATGCTGGCCGGCCGGCGCGCCACGACAGCCCTCAATGTGAGGGCTGGCGAACTGGGAATCCGCATACACCCGCTTGGCAATGTCTACGGGGGCCCCCTGATCGGGTCGCACGTTGGCGCCGACATCGCCGCCGACCTGCTGGCCATTGCGATGGACCAGCAGGAGGCGCCGGTCGTCCTGGTCGACGTCGGCACCAACACCGAAGTCGTGATCGGCAATCGCCATCGGATGCTCGCCGCTTCGTGCCCGGCCGGTCCCGCGTTCGAAGGCGGTGCGATCACTTACGGGATGCCCGGGTACGACGGCGCGATCGAGACGATAAAACTCGCGGACAGTCGGATCGAATACCGGACGATTGGCGACAAGAGTCCCCAGGGCATATGCGGGTCCGGGTTGATCGATCTTCTGGCGGAGCTCCGGCGAACCGGGTTCATGTCCGAGCTGGGCGTATTCCCGAATGGCGCGAAGTCCTTCGAATTCGTACCCGAAAAGGGGCTGGTCCTCTCACGGGCGGATGTGAGCGCCCTGGCGCAGGCGAAATCGGCGAATTACTGCGGACAGCAGATTGTGCTTCGTCGATACGGTCTTCCAATCGAAAAGTTCTCGAAGCTCTACCTGGCAGGCGGATTCGCCAACTACGTCGACGTCGAAAACGCGCTTGCGATCGGCTTCATAGCAAATGCGCCTCGAGAGCGCATCGTAAAGATCG
>JACQUF010000422.1 GCA_016210435.1 Chloroflexota bacterium | reverse complement strand
GGGCTGGACCTATGCGACGACGACCAGCCTTTTCATCCTGTTCTCGCTCGTCGCGGGCTGGCTGATCCTCGGAGACGACGTTTCCGGGGCCACGGCGATGGGTGCGGCGGTGATTGTGGCGGGGATCTATTTGATTAACCGGCGCGATCGCGCCGGGTCCTGGCGGTCACATGACGGCCGGACTTCAGGGTTGCGGCTCCGCACAGCAATGTCAATCGGCATCGCCCTTTTCTGGACGGCTGGGCTACTGGCGACCGATCTCGGCGTCAGGGACGCTGACCCCCTGGCCGCGGCAGTGCTGGTCAGCGTGATACCTGCCGTGTTCTATGCCGTGCTCGCGACCCGCAGTGGGCTGCCCAGGCTGGGCGGCATCGCGGCCCGCAACATTCGCCGCGTGCTGCTCGGTGGACTGTTTTTCGCGGCCTCGGGAATAGCGTTCGCGTTTGCGCTCAAATTCGAAGCCGCCGGCGTCACCGCGGTGCTCACCAGCAGCTCACCGCTGTTTGCGATCGTGCTCGCGTTCATTTTTCTGAGCGAGCGGCTGAGCCTGGCGGCTGCCGCGGGCATCCTCCTGTGCAGCATGGGAGTCGTGGCGGTCATTCTCGGATAGCCACAGCGCGGACGGCTCGCCCGGAAACGACGCGACCATGAACAGCAATCCCAGCGCCAGCCCGGTCATTGCCCCGTGCACCACTGAAAACGGGGAAGCGGCTGCACTGCCAAGGACGACTTCTACAGTTGGCTCGGTTGGCCCAGCTTTGAGGGGTTGAGTCCCGGATACGAGCTTTTCGGGGCCGAGTCGCGATGTAGTGCTAAATCAGGGGCGTATATGGTATTGCAATAGTGGTGGGGTATTGGTAGCGTCGGAGCGTCGTATGTTCGGCAGCTCGATTCCGGAACCCACCCATGTTCGTCCGCCTCACCGGCAAAGCCCCATACACGTACCTGCAGATCGTCGAGAACCACAGGGAGGGAAAGCGGGTCGTCCAGCGCGTGATCGCGACGTTGGGCCGGGCTGACAGGCTCATAGCGGAAGGCGATACTGACTCTCTTCTGCGGTCGCTTGCGCGGTACGCCAGGAACGTGAGGCTGGTTGACGGCTACCGCAATGGACAGCTCGGAGCGGGCGCGGTACGCAAGCTCGGGCCCGACCTCGTCTTCGGGAGGCTCTGGCAGACGACCGGAATCGGGCAGGCGCTGGGTCAACTGCTTGGCGACAGGAAGTTTGACTTCCCCGTTGAACGCGCCGTTTACCTGACGGCGCTCCACCGCCTCTTCGAGCCCGGCTCGGACCGGGCGGCCGACCGGTGGCGGCGAGAGGTCGTGATCCCGGGGATAGAAGAGCTTGAACTGCATCACCTGTATCGGGCCATGCGCTGGCTCGGGGATGCGAAGGACCAGGTGGAAGAGCTCCTGTTTCACTCGCAGCGAGATCTTTTCACCGAGGTCTCGCTTGCCTTCTTCGACACGACCTCCGTCTACTTCCACGGCCAGGGCGGGGAGAGCCTGGGCCAGTACGGGCACTCCAAAGACCACCGGCCTGATCTCCGGCAGATGGTTGTGGGCGCGGTCCTCAAGCAAGACGGCAGGCCCATATCTTCGGAGATGTGGCCGGGCAACCACGCCGACGCCACTGCGCTGCTGCCGGTGGTCGACCGGTTGAGAGACCGCTTCGGGATCCGCCAGGTGTGCTGGGTGGCCGACCGGCGTATGGCGAGCGCGGCCACCGTGGATGCGCTTAATGCCCGGGAACTCGACTACATCCTGGGGGCAAGGATGCGCAGGGATGGCCGCGTGCGCGACGTCGTCTTGGCCCGCGCTGGCCGTTACCAGGACGTGGACGAGAACCTGCGGGTCAAGGAAGTTTGGACAGGCAGCCGCCGCTACATCGTCTGTTACAACCCGGACGAGGCCGCCACGGACCGGGCCGACCGCGAGGCGATGGTAGCTGCGCTGGAGGACAAGCTCCGGCAGGGAACGCTGCATCTGGTTGGCAACCGCGGGTTCCGCCGCTTCCTCAGGATCGAGAAGGGCGCCGCCCGGATCGACCCCGCAAAGGTCGCCGAAGATGCTCGCTACGACGGGAAGTTCGTTCTCCTCGCCAACACGTCCCTATCGGCCGACGAGGTCGCCGTCCAGTACAAGCGCCTGCTTCAGGTCGAGCGGTTCTTCCGGGCGATCAAGTCGGTAGTCGAGACCCGCCCCATCTACCACCACTGGGACTCCACGATCCGGGGCCACGTGTTCGCATCGTTCCTGGCCCTGGTGCTCCTCGATGAGCTCGAGAGGCGGTTCCGAGAACGCGGCTTCGACTTCGAGTGGGAGGCGGTCAAGCAGGACCTCGAGGCCCTCGGCGAGATGGAGGTGCGGGAGGGCCAGGACTGGTACCTGGTCCGCAGCGCGCTCCAGGGCGTGGCCGGCAAGACCCTGCAGGCTGCCGGCGTGGCCATCCCGCCATCGGTCCAGCCTGACTCCCGCGTAGTGTTAAAGACCTGAGCGTTTCCCTATTTTGTATCTGAAAACGGCCGTTTCCCCCAAGCAACTGTAGAAAAAGGGTGAGGCACGGCATGCGAATCCAGTTTGTCGTTCTGGCCGCCGCGGTATTCGCACTCGTTGTCGTCGTTGCCCTACTCGCCTTGCCTTCCCGGGGTCCGGCGCCCACGTACACGTTGCGGGCCGCGTTGCCGTCGTTTGGCGTCGAAGTGCTGGACCCGTCCGCCGACTTCCAGGCCGGCCATCGCTACTACGGCCATCTTTTCGACTAT
>JACQUF010000421.1 GCA_016210435.1 Chloroflexota bacterium | reverse complement strand
CCCCCGAACCGCGCGCCCCCCAAGCAGTCCCCGCTCCCGAACCGCCACAGGCCCCCGCGGCAGCCGCTCAAGCTCGACCGGCGCCCCCGCAGCCGAGCGCCCCTGGCGCACGGGAAACCGGCGCCCCGATAACGGCGAGTGTGCTCCGGACCGGCCGCCTGGAAATCGTCGATCAGAACGGCACCGCGAGGGCGGTTGTCGGCACGCTGGCCGATGGGTCGCCTCACATCGTCTTCGCGGACAAGGACGGGCGTATCCGCGCCGCGATCTCGCTTGCGAAGGATGGCCAGGCCAGAATCCTCTTCCTGGACGAGATGGGCCGAAGGGTCCTTGACCTGCCCCAGGTCGGTTCTTCGTCGCAGCAGGCAAAGCAACCACAGAACCCTTCTGCGCCACCCCGCGCTCGACCTCGTCCCAATCAGCCGGGACCCTCTGCGGGAAACCAGACCTCGAGGCCTGAGGGTGGCCGAAGGCCTGGCCAGCAGGATCGACGTCCCCGCCCTTAGCATCACGCATCTCCTGAACCCGCGCCCGACGCATCCGCGCGCCCTTAGCGTTCGTCTTCCAGGGTGATGCTAGACTGGGGCCTGAGCCGCCTCGGCCCACTGGCATCGAAGTCGCCCAGGAGCCAGGAATTGACGAGAGCCGCCGCCCCCCCGTCCACCCTCGGCGAACTCAAGAGCTCGGGATACGTTCCCACTTCAGTCCGGGCTGAGATGCGCCGCAACCTCGTGCGCAAGATCGCCCACGGCGGGCCCCTTTTCCCGGGGATCATCGGGTACGACGACACCGCGATTCCCGAGCTGACTCACGCTTTGCTCGCAGGCCAGGACCTCATCATTCTCGGGGAGCGCGGACAGGCGAAATCCCGGTTGCTCCGAAGCCTGACGTCTCTCCTGGATGATCAGATCCCCGTCATGCCCGACTGCGATCTCAACGACAGCCCGTTCGAGCCTATCTGCCGCGCCTGCAGGGAGCGCATTTCGGCAGAGGGAGATGCCGTGTCCGTGGCCTGGTGGCCGCGTGAGGACCGCTACGGGGAGAAACTGGCGACGCCGGACGTCTCGATGGCCGATCTCATCGGCGATATCGACCCCATCAAGGTCGCCGAAGGGCGGTACCTGTCGGACGAGACAACGATCAACTACGGCATCGTCCCTCGTACGAACCGCGGCATTTTCTGCATCAACGAGCTTCCGGACCTTTCCGAGCGGATCCAGGTCGGCCTCTTCAACCTGATGGAGGAGCGGGACATCCAGAACCGTGGTCACCGCGTAAGGCTGCCGCTGGACACCGTGATCGTTGCGACTGCGAACCCCGAGGATTACACGAACCGCGGCCGCATCATCACGCCGCTCAAAGACCGTTACGGCGCGCAGGTGCGCACCCACTATCCGCGCACGATCGGCGACGAACTCAAGATCGTTGAGCAGGAACGCACCCGCTTTCCTGAAGACCAGGTCAAGGTAGTCGTGCCGGACTTCATGGCGGAGCTAGCCGCGGAATTAAGCGCGCTCGCCCGGAAGAGCCCGGAAGTCAACCAGAGGTCTGGTGTTAGCGTCCGCCTGACGATCGCCAATTACGAAACGCTGTACGCCGCGGCCATGACCCGCGCGCTTCAGCTGAAGGAGAAGGTTGCCGCGCCACGGATAACGGACCTCCCGGCATTGCTCGCGTCGAGCCGCGGCAAGATCGAACTCGAATCAGTGGAAGAGGGGAAGGAAGACAAGGTCATCGAGGAGCTCGTCAAGAAAGCCTCTGCTGCGGTGTATGCCCGGCGCATGAGAGGCTCGCAGCTGGACGCCCTCATGCAGAGCTTCGAAGAGGGGCTGACCGTGAAGGCCGGGGCGTCAATCCCGTCCGACGACTATGTGAAGGTGACAAAGGCAGTAAAGCCGCTCCAGGTGGCGATCGCAGCGGCCGGCGCGGGTTCGACGCCGGCGGAAATCGCCTCCGCGGTCGAATTCGTGCTCGAAGGGCTGCACCTCGCCCGGAGATTGAATCGCCAGCGTGACGGCGGCGCGTGGTCGTACGGCTGGGGCGACGAAGAGAGACAGCAGGCCCAGCAGGGGAGGCCCCGTCCACCGATGCCGCCTGGACCGCCCCGCCGGCCAGCCGGAGCGTAAGGGGTATGGTCCAGTTCCGGTATTCCAGGTGGGATGGCACTCAGGAGCCGTTCGGGCCGGACGCGGACCAGCTGCTCGAACAGCTTTCGGAAAGCCTCTTCGAGCATGGTGATCTCGCGCGTGCTCTGCGCGACCTGTTTCGCCGTGGGCCGCGCATGCAGAACGGGATGCGCAGTCCAGGGCTCCAAGACCTCATGGAGCGCCTGCGCAATCGGCGTAACGAACAGCTCGAACGGTACGACCTCGATTCCCTGATGAACGAGCTTCGAGAGAAGCTCGACCGGGTCGTCGATCTCGAACGCAAGGGCGCCGAGCGAAGCCTCGAACAGGCCCGGCATCGGATGGACGCCGCGACTCCCGAGCAGAAATCGCAGCTCCAGTCGTTGATGGACATGGTCCAAAGGCGGACCGATGACACGCGCCGCAAGCTCGACACGCTCCCCGAGAGCCTCGGCGGCGCCATCAAGCAGCTGAGCGACCACGACTTCATCGACCCGGAAGCGCGGCGTGAATTTCAGGAACTGCTCGACATGCTCCGCGAAAAGATGATGCGGAACGTTGTCGACCAGACGAAACAGGCCCTTCAGGGGATGACCCCGGACCAGCAGCGGGCGATCCGGCAGATGCTTGAGCAGCTGAACAAGATGCTGCGGGACAGACTGAACGGCGTAGAGCCTGACTTCAAGTCGTTCATGGACCGCTTCGGCCCGATGTTTGGCGACGATCCGCCTCAGTCGCTCGATGAGCTCCTTGACCGCCTTCAATCGCAGATGGCGCAGATGCAGTCCCTCTTCAACAGCATGTCGCCTGAAATGCGGCAAGAGCTTGCCGAGATGATGTCGTCGGCGATAGATCCCGGGACCATGCAGCAGCTTGCCGAGCTTGGTGCTTTGATGAACCAGCTGCGGCCTCCCGACCAGCTTTCGCGGGCATACCCGTTCATGGGAGAGGAGTCTTTGACCCTCGACCAGGCAATGCAGCTGATGGACCAGCTTCAGCAACTGGACAACCTCGAACGGTCGATGTTCGAGGCGGCCTACACAGGCGATCTCGACCGGCTTTCGTCTGAGGAAGTCGAGCGTTTGATCGGCCCAGAAGCAAGAGAGGACCTGGAGCGCCTGCGCGAGATCGCCGAAAAACTCGAAGAGAAGGGATATGCCCGGCGCGTGGGCGACCGCTGGGAGGTCACGCCACGGACTATCCGCAAACTCGGGGACAAGGCACTTCGGGAAATATTCGGGAAGCTATCCAAGGCACGAATCGGCGGGCACCGGATAGCTCCCTCAGGCGGCTACGGCGAGTACACCGGGGAGACGAAGCCGCTTGAATTTGGCGATCCCTTCGATATCAATCTGAACCGTTCCCTGCTCAACTCCGCGGTCCGTGAAGGCGCCGGCGTGCCGATCGTGCTTGAAGT